>NZ_JBIVHB010000009.1:0-268594 GCF_044748965.1 Cupriavidus sp. NPDC089707 | reverse complement strand
CGGATGCGCGCGGTCTCGTCGGCCACCAGCCGCGAGAACGCTTCCGGCGTCGGCGTGGGGGGGGGGGGGCCCCCCCCCCCGGGGGGGGGGGGGGGGGGGGGGGGGGGCGCCCCCCGGCGCTGGCTGTGCCGCAGGCGATATAGGTGCTGCAGGCGCCGGCCCTCTCCCCCAGCCCCTCTCCCGCGAGCGGGAGAGGGGGGTTAACGCGGCGGCAGGCGATGACTCGAAAGTACTGACCGGCGCCCGCATCGATATCCATCAGGTCAGCCACTGGTTCGGCCATGGCAACGAGCGCCTGCAGGTCCTCGACGATGTCGACCTTAACGTTGCGCCCGGCGAATTCGTTGCCCTGCTCGGCCCCAGCGGCTGCGGCAAGTCCACGCTGCTGCGCCTGGTCGCCGGCCTGGACCAGCCCGCAGCGGGCGAGATCCTGCAGGACGGCACGCCCATCACCGAGCCCGATCCCTCGCGCATCGTGGTGTTCCAGGATCCCACGCTGTACCCGTGGCGCCGCGTCTGGGACAACGTCGCGCTTGGGCTGCAGGCGCAGGGCATCCTCGCGCAGCAGCGCCATCGCGTCGACGACGCGCTGCGCCGCGTCGGGCTGGAAGCGTTCGCGCGCGCCTTTCCGCACCAGCTTTCCGGCGGCATGGCGCAGCGGGTGGCGCTGGCGCGTGCGCTGGTCAACGATCCGCGCCTGCTGGTGCTGGACGAACCGCTGGGCAAGCTCGATTCGCTGACGCGGCTGGCGATGCAGAGCGACCTGGTCGAACTATGGCAGCGCTCGCGCTTCTCGGCGCTGCTGGTCACGCATGACGTGGAAGAAGCGCTGTTCCTGGCGCAGCGGGTGATCGTGTTCAGCCAGCGGCCCGCGCGCATCGCGGCGGAACTCAAGGTCGACCTGCCCTACCCGCGCCATCGCGGCGACCCGCGCCTGACCGGGCTGCGTCATGAAGCGCTGCGCCACCTGGGACTGGACGCGAGCTGGTAATGTCCCATCGCAGGCTCCATCGCAGGCCCCAACTCAGGCCCAATCGCAGCACTTGGCAGCCCGCCTCATGAACGGCCCGCCGCCCCAGGCGTGGCTGAATGCACTGCTTGTCCTGATCGAGGAATGCCAGCTGGGCCTGCTGTGGCTGTGGCATGCGCTGGGCCTGACCGGCACCAGCCATGGCCAGCCCGCCTGGCCGTGGGCGTGGCGCGTTGCCGGCGAAACCCTGCTGATCGACCTTGCGCTGGCACGGCAGGTCGCCTTCAGCGTGTGCGCGCTCGCCTTTGCGGTGCTGGCGATCGCCGTCGCCATCGTCTGGCGCAGGGGCCGCCCCGTGCTGCTGGCGGCAGCGGTGCTGGCCCTGCTGCTGGCGCCGTGGCCACAGGCGTCGCTTCTGCTCAGCCCCGCCAGTCCCACCAGCTTCCACGCCAGCCCTACCCGCTTTACCGTGGATGCCATCGTGCTGGGGCAACGCGTCTACGCACAGCATTGCGCCGCGTGCCACGGCAATGACGGCCGCGGCGAAGGCCCGCTGGCCGCCAGCCTGCCGCAATGGCCGCCGACGCTGGCCAGCCCCCTGCTCGCGCGCCGCGCCGATGGGGAGTTGTTCTGGCACGTGCTGTCCGGCATGCGCGACCGCCGCGGCCAGCCGATCATGCCGGCATTCGGCGGCGAGCTTGCCGATCGCGAGGCCTGGGCCGTGATCGACTACATGAAGGCGTTGTCGGCTGCCAACAGTACAGAAGGCAACTGGCCGGTGCCGCTGCGGTTGCCGGAGATGGCCATCCGCTGCGGCGACGCGTCACCGGTGGCGCTGCGCCATTGGCGCGGCGAGCAGCGCGTGCGGCTGGTGGCGGTGGACGGGATCGCCACGTCCCTTCCCTATGAAGACCCGCGCTTCCTGACCGTGCTCGTCACACCGGATGGCCGCGTGCCGGCGCAGGTGCCGCGTTTCCGCGCCGGCTGCACGGCAACTTCGGCCGAGGCCTGGCAGGCCGTGGCGGCGATTGCCGGCCTGCCGCCGGCAAAGCTGGCCGGCACCCAGCTGCTCGCGGACCGCGCGGGATGGCTGCGCGCGCGCGGGTCGCCAGGCAGCGCATGGTCCGATGCCGACCTCGTCTGCGTGTCCGGCCCGTCTGCCGCGACGCGGACCATGCCCGCTGGTATCGATGGCCTGACGGCGTTGCTGCTGCGCATGGATGCCGAGCCGGTTCGCTTCGTCAAGGGCGGATTCATCCATTGAGCCTGGATTGTTCGCTGGCAGCGAATTCTGACTTTCCAGGCGCCGCCGCTATCGACCTTGCCCGGGAAAGTACCCTCGGCATCATGAAGAACCAGCCGGGAACGCTGACATGTTGTGGTTAAGGGTGGCGCGATGAGCGCCACGGGAAGTTCGCGGCCTCTGCAGGGTATCGCACTGATGATTGGCGCGGTGGCATGCTTTGCCGCGCTCGATACGATGACCAAGATCACCGGCGCCGCCGTGCCGGTGGTAATGGCGCTTTGGGTCCGCTATCTTGCGCAGGCGGCGCTGACCGGCGCGGTGCTGCTGCCGGCGCGCGGCCGCATCCTGCTGCGCACGCGCAGGCCGTGGCTGCAAACCACGCGCGCGGTGACGATGCTGCTGTCCAGCGCCTGCGCCTTCTTCAGCCTGCAGGTGCTGCCGGTGGGCGAGTTCACCGCGGTGGTCAGCCTGACGCCGCTGGCGATCGCGCTGGCGGCGGCGACGCTGTTCGGCGAGCGCATGTCTGCGCTGCGCTGGCTCTGCCTGCTGGCCGGATTTGCGGGCGCGCTGGTGGTGATCCGGCCCGGCGCCGACCTGGAGCCGGCCATGCTGCTGCCGCTCGCGGCGGTCTGCCTCAATGCCGCATACCAGTTGCTGACCAGCGTGCTGACCCGGACCGACGGCGCCGGCACCACGCATTTCTATACCGGCTGCATTGCCGCGGTGCTGCTGTCGGCCGCGCTGCCGCTGGCGTGGACCTGGCACGTCGACGCACTGCATTGGTGGCTGCTGGCGGGCATGGCGCTCGCCGGCTGCGCCGGGCACATGTTCCTGGTGCTGGCCTATGCGCGCGCGCCGGTCGGCGTGCTGACGCCCTATCTCTACCTGCAGATCGCCTTTGCCATGCTGGGCGGCTGGCTGGTGTTCGGCTGGCTGCCCGATGCCTGGTCGCTGCTGGGCGTGGCGATGATCGCGACCAGCGGCGTGGCCGGCACCGCGGTGGCAGCCCGCGAGCGCGCCTTGCCGGCACGGCCGGCGGCGCGGCAAGCGAGCGCGGTATAGCGTTTTGGCGTTTTGGCGTTTTGGCGTTTTGGCGTTTTGGCGTTTTGGCGTTTTGGCGTTTTGGCGTTTTGGCGTTTTGGCGTTTTGGCGTTTTGGCGTTCTGGCGCTTTAGCGTGCCGCGAGGGCAACGCCGCCGGCGCGCGCTGCGGCTACGGGCGCGCCGTTCGTCACCGCCTCCAGCCATTCCAGCGAGCGCAGCCCGTCCTGCGCAACCGGCAACGGCGGCGCCGCGCGGAAGGCATCGTTGAAGACCTCCAGCGACAGCGGCCCGCGATAGCCGGCCCGCAGCACGGCACGCGTGAAGCCGACGACGTGCAGGTCTCCCTGGCCGGGGAAATTGCGGTGGTGGCGGCTCCAGGTGCGCACATCCAGCGACATGCGCGGCGCGTCGGCAAGCTGGACGAAGAAGATCCGCTCGGCCGGCACCGCATCGAGGCCATGCAGCGTGTCGCCCAGCGCCAGCGTATGGAAGCTGTCCAGCATCAGCCCCAGCGCTGGATGCCCGGCGCGCTGCACGATGTCCCACGCCTGCCGCCAGCGGCGCACATGACGGCCCCAGGCCAGTGCCTCGAAGCCCAGGCGCAGGCCACGGCGGGCTGCGGCTTCGGCCAGTGCGTGCAGGTCGGCGGCGGCGCGCGCGGGATCGTCGAGCGCCGCGTCCTGCACGTTGCTGCAGACCAGCGCCAGGCCCACCCCGAGTTGCTCCATCGCATCGAACTTCCGCTCGGCACGCGCCAGCTCGGCGGCGGACAGGCCGCCCGGCATGGCCTCGAAATCGCGCAGCGGCTGGTAGAGCAGGATCTGCAGGCCAAGGTCGGCGGCCATGCGCCGGACCTCGGCGGCCGCTCCGGGGAACTGCAGCAGGTCGTCCTCGAAGATCTCCACGCCGTCGAAACCGGCGTCGGCAGCGGCTTGCAGCTTCTCCGGCAGCGATCCCGACAAGGTGACGGTGGCGATCGATTTGCGCAGCGGGGCAGGAAGAAGGGTCATGGCGAGAGTCATGGCGGTCTGGCGAGGTAGCAGCTTGGATTTCCCAAGGTTATGAGCCATCATTGCCCGCAACAACCGTCATTCGCGCGCCTGCGTGCGACAATCGCTCCAATGCAATCATCTATCGCGCGAACCAAGGGTTAACCATGGAAAACGAACCACTGAACCGGCGCGACTGGATCGCCGGGCTGGAGAAGGGCCTGGCCATCCTGGAGGCCTTCGACAACGACCATCCGCGCCTGACGCCCACGCAGGCGGCCGAGCGCACCGGCCTGACGCGCACCGCCGCGCGCCGCTACCTGCTGACGCTGGAGCACCTGGGCTACACCACCAGCGATGGCACGCTGTTCAGCCTGACGCCGCGCGTGCTCAAGGTGGGCTGGTCGTACTTCGATTCGGCGCGGCTGCCGCGCACGGTGCAGCCCTTCCTGCAGCAGATCACCGCGCAGCTTGGCGAGGCCGCCTACCTGAGCGTGCTCGATGGCTGGGAGCTGGTGTTCATCGCCCGCACCAGCACCAACCGCGTGATGAGCACAGGCTTCGTACTGGGCGCGCGGGTGCCGGCACCGCTGGGATCGGCGGGCGTGATGATGCTGGCGTCGCGGCCGGAGGAACAGGTCCGGGCATGGCTGGAAAACGTGGTGCTGGCGCCTTACACGCCCTACACCATCCTGCAGCACGACCGGCTGCTGGAAGAGATCCGCAAGGCCGGCGCGCAGGGCTACGCGATGCTGGAGCAGCAGCTGCAGACCGGCGTGCGCGGCGTGGCGGTGCCGCTGCGCGATCGCCACGGCAAGGTGATCGCCGCGCTGTCGGTCAACATGCCGATCGGCGACGAGACCCCACAGCAGGCGCTGGACCGCGTGCTGCAGGTGTTGCAGGACACGGCGCTGCTGATCATGCGCGTGCTGTAGCGGCCTACCCTTCCAGCGTCGTCGCCAGCGCGTGCGGCCCCTGCGTCAGCTGGGCCTTCAGGAAGGCCAGGCACACACGCATGCGCGCCGTGGCCGACGCACGGGCGCTGGTCACGGCCCAGATGTCGGACGGCTGCTGCCAGCCGGGCAGCACGCGCACCAGTTCGCCTGCGCGCACGCTGGCGGCCACGTCCCAGACCGACGCCATGATGATGCCGTAGCCCTCCAGGGCCCATTCGTGCGTCACGTCGGCAACATTCGATGCCATCGGGCCGGTGACTTTCGTGGTCTCCCAGCCGCCGTCCTGCCCCTGCAACCGCCACACGCCGAAGGCCTGGTCGCGCTCGCGCAGCAGCAGGCAGTCATGGCGCGGCAAGTCGGACGGATGCTCCGGCATGCCGCGGCGCTCCAGGTAGGCCGGAGCCGCGCACAGCACGCGGCTGCCGGTGGCGATGCGGCTGGCGATCAGGTGCGGCTCCTGCACGTCGCCCACGCGGATGTCGAGGTCGAACTGTTCGCCGATCAGGTCGACGCGGCGATCGAGCAGTTCCAGCCACACCTCCAGCCCCGGATGCTGCTGCCGCAGCAGCGACAGCACCGGCGCCACGTGCCGGCGCCCCAGCCGCAGGCTGGTGGCGATGCGCAGCTGGCCGCGCGCCTCGCCGCCGGCACCGCCGACCGCTTCCAGCATGCCGTCCACGTCTTCCAGGATCTTCCGGGCCCAGGCAAACGCGCTCTCGCCTTCGGCCGTGACGCTGACGCGGCGCGTGGTGCGGTGGAACAGCTTTGCGCCGAGCATGGCCTCGAGCATGGCGATGCGCTTGCTCACATGGGCCGGCGAAATGCCAGTCTCCTGGGCCGCGGCGATAAAGCTGGCGCGCCGCGCCACCGTGCAGAACAGCCGCAGGTCGCGCAGGAACGGGTCATTGTTCGCGCTGGGCGCATGCTGAATTTCCATGGCGGTCGATGATGGGACGAGGGCTAAACGATAGGCTATCGGCCGTGGCCGCGCCAGCATCGCGGCCGATTAAAGGGAACATGACGCGGACATGAAGGAGACATGATGAAGACAGTACTGGTGCTCAACGGGCCCAACCTCAACCTGCTCGGCACGCGCGAGCCGGCCGTCTATGGCAGCGAGACGCTGGCCGATGTGGAACGTATCTGCCAGCAGGCTGCGCAGCGGCTCGGGCTGCGGACCGAATGCCGGCAGAGCAATCACGAAGGGCAGTTGATCGACTGGATCCATGAGGCAGGCAAGCTGTGCGCGGGCGGCGAGATGGCCGGCGTGGTGCTGAACGCGGGCGCGCTCACGCATACGTCGATCGCGCTGCACGATGCCATCAAGGGCGCGGCGGTGCCAGTGGTCGAATACCACGTCTCCAACGTCCATGCGCGCGAAGCGTTCCGGCACAAGTCGTGGATTTCGCCGGTGGCGGTGGCGGTGATGGCGGGGCTGGGGGTGAAGGGGTATGGGTTGGCGGTGGCGGCGCTGGCGCAGGTGGCTGGGGTGGCCACGGAATCTGCTTCCGCCTGACCGCTGCGAGCGACGCACGCCGCTGGTTTGCTCCCCTCTCCCGCTTGCGGGAGAGGGGCCGGGGGAGAGGGCAGGCGTGTGGCAAGCACGACGGCACTTCACTTCGTGGACGCGCCCGCCCTCTCCCCCGCCCCTCTCCCAGGGGGAGAGGGGAGCAAACCAGCGCGGCTGGATCGCCGAGAGCCCTCAGAACTTATGCCTGACCCCCGCCATCACCCCCAGCCGCGTCTTGTTCCCATACGTATTCCCGCTGTTCACAAACCCCGCTCCACTGTTCAGCGCAATCCACTGCCCCTGCAGGTGGGTGTAGTCCACCTCCACATACACATCGGTACGCTTGCTGAAGTTGTAGTCCAGCATGCCCGCGGTGGTCAGCCGCTTGCCGCCCTGCCCCGCGTGCCGCAGCCAGTCGACCTGGAACGTGCCGATAAACGCCAGCGCATCCGTCAGGCTGAAGCGCGTGCCGACATAGCCGACGTTGTTGCGGTAGTCCGCCACGTCGAGCCGGTTGTTGGTATAGCCCAGGTAGTATTGCGACCGCGCCGCCTTCCACGTCCCGCCCACGCCCCACACCGTCTGCTTGCTCGCCTGCGCCGCCGGCACCGCGCCAAAATAGGCCGAGGTGACGTTCTGCGTCTGCTGGTAGACCGCGCCGATTTCCAGCGGTCCCGAGCTGTACACCAGCGACCCGGCCGCTGCCGAACTGGTTTTCAAGCTGCCCGGCACCTCGCCGAAGGTGTAGGCCGCCGCCACCTGCAGGCCGCCAAAGCTCTTGATGTACTTGAGCGTGTTGTCGTAGCGCAGCCCCGTATAGTTGCCGCCCTGGTAGCCGACGATGGAGTTGTTGGCAAAGGCCATCGCCTCGTATGACGACAGCACTTCATGCGCCAGCGTGTATTGGCGGCCGAGTGCGAGCTTGCCGTAAGGACCGTCGAAGCCGACTACAGCGGTACGGCCGAACAACCGTCCGCCCTGCTGGCTGGTTCCCGTATCGGGCGAGAAGCCCGACTCCAGGATGAACCACGCCTTGTTGCCGCCGCCGATATCCTCGGTGCCGCGGATGCCCCAGCGGCTGCCGGTCAGCACGCCATCGGTCATCTGCGTGCGGCTGTGGCCGGCCGCGTCTTCGTTGGTGCTGTAGCGGATGGTGGTATCGAGCAGGCCGTAAAGCGTGACGCCACCGGAAGTCTGGGCGACAGCGGGCACGCTGCCCGCGCCCAGCGCGAGCAGCGCAATGAATCGTCTATGCATCGGAGTGTTGTCCCGGTCTTTGTTGTCGTCTCGCGGCACGAGCAGTGCCGCCGAGGTATTGTCGTCAGGCGGCGCCAGGCACCTTGCGCGGGGCGACGAAGAACATCCACGTCAGCGCGATGAAGTAGGCGCAGGGGATCATCGTGAACAGCACCGCGTAGTTGTTGTTGGTCGCGGTCAGCACGTAGCCCACCAGCTGCGTCATGAACATGCCGCCGATCGCGCCGATCATGCCGCCGAAGCCAAACACCGAGCTGACCACGTGCTTGGGCGTGTAGTCCATCACCATGCTCCAGATATTGGCGGTCCACGCCTGGTGCGCGCCGATCGCCACCGAGATCGCGGCCACGGCCATCCACAGGCTGCTGGCGCCGGCAGCCATTACCACCGAGGTGATGCACACGGCAAAGACCAGCATCGACAGCAGCCGCGCGCGCACCGCGGGCATGCCGCGCGCGATCAGCCACGACGACAGCGCACCGCCGCCCACGCTGCCCACGTCGGCGCACAGGTAGATCACGATCAGCGGCAGGCCCATCTGCGTGACGCTGATGCCAAGCTGGTACTGCTGGTTGAGGAACGGCGGCAGCCAGTACAGGTAGAACCAGAACACCGGCGCGGTGATGGCGTAGGCCAGCGCGAAGGCCCAGGTGCCGCGCATGCGCAGGATCTGCGCGTAGCGGATGCGCTGTGGCACCGGTTCGACATCACGCGTGATGTGGTCCAGTTCCGCGGTGCTGACGGTCGGGTGCTGCTCGGGGTTGTGGTACCGCAGATGCCAGAACAGCAGCCAGACCGCGCCCAGCGAGGCGATCACCAGGAAGGCGGCTTGCCAGCCCCACGCCTGCAGGATCAGCGGCAGCATGATCGGCGTGATCATGGCCCCGACATTGGTGCCTGCATTGAAGATGCCAGTGGCAATGGCACGCTCGCTGGCCGGGAACCAGATGCGCGTGGTCTTGACGCAGGCCGGGTAGTTGGCGGCTTCCGTCAAGCCAAGGAAGAAGCGGCAGATCATGAAGCCGACCGCCGACGCCGCGAACGCATGCGCGCCGCAGGCGATGCTCCACAACAGCACCGCCAGCGCGAACGCGCGCTTGACGCCGACCATGTCGATAAAGCGGCCCTGCAGCGCAAAGCCGATGGCATAGCCCACCTGGAACCAGAAGTTGATATTGGCGTAGTCCTGCGCGGTCCAGGCCATGGCCTTGGCCAGCACCGGCTGCAGCACGCCCAGCGCGGCGCGGTCCACATAGTTCAGCGTGGTCGCGAAGAACACCAGCGCCAGCATGCCCCAGCGCACCTTGCCGAAGGCAAAGGCGGCGCGCACCTTGTCGCCGAGCGAGTTGCCAAACGCGGAAGCCGCCGGCAGCTCCTTGTGAGTCGTTGTCATGTTGTCTGTCTCCACCAATGGATAGGAAGTCTTTGCCGGCGTGCCTTTATGTGGCGATTTGCGCGCGGCATGGGCCCGGGCTCGCGCCCCTGCCCGTCAATGCGTCAGTACCGGATCTGCGCCACCTCGCGCAGCGCGTCGGGTGTCGCGGTGCCGTAGCCGAAGAACTCCAGGTAGGCCGGGATCATCTCGAACAGCATGTCGGTGCCCACCTGCACCTTGCAGCCGCGGGCCAGCGCGGCCTGCAGCAGCGGCGTGTACTCCTGCTTCATCACCACCTCGCCGACCATCGCGCCGGGGGCGATGCGCGCCACGTCGAACGGCAGCGGATCGCCGGGCTGCATGCCCAGCGGCGTGGCATTGACCACCACGTCGAAGCCATCCGGGTCGGCCGAGCCGGTGCTGACACGCAACGCCGGATAGTGCGCGGCAAGACGCTGCGCCAGGGCGCGCGCCGCCGTCTCGCGGGCGTCGAACAGCGCCAGCTCGGCCACGCCGGCCGCCGCCAGCGATGCGGCGATCGCGCTGCCCACCCCGCCGCAGCCCGACACGATGGCGCGCGCACCGTCCAGCCGGCAGCCCTTGCGCCGGATGCCGCGCACGAAACCCTCGCCGTCGAACTGATCGCCGACCAGCGTGCCGTCCTCACGCCGCAGCACGGCGTTGCAGGCGCCGGCGATGCGCGCGGCGGGCGTGAGTACGTCCACCAGTTCGACGGTGGCGACCTTGTGCGGCATGGTCACCAGGGCGCCGCGGATATTGGTCAGGCGGAACAGCGCCGGGAACACCGTGGCGTAGTCGTCCGGCTTGACGCCCATCGGGATCACGGCGGCATCGATGCCCTGCCGGTCGAACCAGGGGTTGTAGATCATCGGCGCCTTGAACGACTCCGTGGGATAGCCGATGTGAGGGATTAGCGTGGTCTTGCCGTGGATCATGGTGTGCCTGGGTTCCGGTGATTCGCGCTTCCCGGACTCCGGCTCAAGCAGCCTCTGGGTGGGGCCAGGAAGGGAGACGGGGCGCGTCGTTGACCGGAGATTAGTGGCCGCCCAGCGCCCAGCCAATTGTCGTATATGTCACTTTGCGCGATTAATGAACGCACATGCGCGATCAAGGCGCCGAATGCGGGTTTCTACGAGGCCGTTGCGAAGCGGGTCAACGCGCGGGTTGCCGCGGCGCCGTTGCTACTATCGGTCGTCGCCGCAAGGCCCGGCACCGCCCCCGCAATACCCAGACAGGAGCCAAGACTATGAGCGCCGCACCCGCCCCCTCCCCGCGCGCAGAGGATGCACAACCGTGGGACAACCCGCTCGGCATCCGAGGCTATGAGTTCATCGAGTTCGCTTCGCCAAATCCGGCCGCGCTGGGCCGGACGCTGGAGCGGCTCGGCTTCGCCGCCATCGCGCGGCATCGCCACAAGGCGGTGAAGCTGTACCGGCAAGGCGAGATGAATTTCATCGTCGATGCCGAGCCGGATTCGTTCGCCACGCGCTATGCGGCGCGGTATGGCTTGTCGATCTGTGCGATCGGGATTCGTGTCGACGATGCCGCGGTTGCGTTTGCGCGGGCGCTGGAGGCCGGCGCATGGCCGTTCGAGGGCGGCACGGTGGGGCCGATGGAGCTCAATATTCCCGCCATCCAGGGGATCGGGCAGTCGGTCTTGTATTTCATCGACCGCTGGCGTGGGAAGGAGGGCCGGCCGGGAGATGTCGGGGATATCTCGATCTACGACGTGGATTTTCGGCCGCTGGCTTCGGCCGGCGCGATGCCGGATGCGGGGCTGGTACGGGTGGATCATCTGACCCAGGCAGTCGATCCCGGGCACCTGGAAGCATGGCTGGAGTTTTACCGCAAGGTGCTTGGCTTCCGTGATCTATGCAGCGGCGACGAGACATTTGCGCTGGTGTCTCCATGCGGCACCATCCGCATCCCGCTTTATGAGAAGGGGACGCCGCGCCATGATCAGCTGCGCCATTACCTGTCGGACCAGCACGGCGAGGGCATCCAGCATATAGCGCTGGCCACCGACGACATCCTGTCCAGCGCCGCGGCACTGGACAGCCGTGGCGTGGAGTTCGTGCAGCCGCCGCCGGCTTATTACGATTCCGTGCCAGCGCGCGTGCCAGGCCATGGTCTGGACCTTGCCGCGCTGCGGCGCTACGGCATCCTCGTCGATGGCACCGGCCCTCGCGAGCGCTTTCAGCAAGCCTTCCTGAAACGCGAAGCGGGCGAGTTTTTCTTCGAGGTCGTCCAGCGTGACGGTCATCAGGGCTTCGGCGAGGGCAACTTGCCGGTACTGGAAGCGCTGTCGACGCGCTGACACCTTTGCGCCGCCCAGGCGCGGCACCCGCCTTCCTGCTTTCCCCCTGCGCCGGCTCCTGTGCCGGCGCTGTCTTGCTTGCTTCCCCTGCCATTTCAAACGCCAGGAGTGTCTCATAAGGCACCCTAAAACGCGTTTTGTCTCATTTTTTTGATTGTTTCATTCCGTAAACCAAAACTTCTTATTGACGGCAGCTAATCTTCCGCCTACATTTCGACCATCGCATCAATTTTCCGGAACGTACTGTTCCACTTTATAACACCCCCAACCAGGAGACACCCGCCATGCGCGACCTCGAAACCACCAAGCAGCCCGCCGTTTCCGGTGGCTCGGCCGCGGCGAAAGACAGCCAGGTTCCGGCTGGCCCGCAGACCATGACCCCGTCCGAAGCCTTCGTCGAAACGATGGCCGCCAACGGCGTGACCGACATGTTCGGCATCATGGGCTCGGCCTTCATGGACGCCATGGACATCTTCGCCCCCGCCGGCATCCGCCTGATCCCGGTGGTGCATGAGCAAGGCGCCGGCCACATGGCCGACGGCTATGCCCGCGTGTCGGGCCGCCACGGCGTGGTCATCGGCCAGAACGGCCCCGGCATTTCCAACTGCGTGACCTCCATCGCGGCCGCCTACTGGGCCCACAGCCCGGTGGTGATCGTCACCCCAGAAGCCGGCACCATGGGCATCGGCCTGGGCGGCTTCCAGGAAGCCAACCAGCTGCCGATGTTCCAGGAGTTCACCAAGTACCAGGGCCATGTCACCAACCCGGCGCGCATGGCCGAGTTCACTGCGCGCTGCTTCGACCGCGCCAAGGCCGAAATGGGCCCGACGCAGCTGAACATCCCGCGCGACCACTTCTACGGCAAGATCACCGCCGAAATCCCGAAGCCGCAGAACCTCGATCGCGGCCCTGGCGGCGAGCAGAGCCTGAACGAAGCCGCCGAACTGCTGGCCAACGCCAAGTTCCCGGTGATCATCTCGGGCGGCGGCGTGGTGATGGCCGATGCGATCGAGGAATGCAAGGCACTGGCCGAGCGCCTGGGCGCGCCGGTGGTCAACAGCTATCTGCACAACGACTCGTTCCCCGCCAGCCACCCGCTGTGGTGCGGCCCGCTGGGCTACCAGGGCTCGAAGGCCGCGATGAAGCTGATCTCGCGCGCCGACGTGGTGATCGCGCTGGGCTCGCGCCTGGGGCCGTTCGGCACGCTGCCGCAGCACGGCATGGACTACTGGCCGAAGAACGCCAAGATCATCCAGATCGATGCCGACCACAAGATGCTGGGCCTGGTGAAGAAGATCTCGGTGGGCATCTGCGGCGACGCCAAGGCTGCCGCCATCGCGCTGACCCAGCGCCTGGCCGGCCGCACGCTGGCCTGCGACGCCACCCGCGACGGCCGCGCCACCGATATCGCCAACGAGAAGGCGGCGTGGGAGAAGGAGCTGGACGACTGGACGCATGAGCGCGACCCGTACAGCCTGGACATGATCGAAGAGCAGAAGCAGGAACGCACGCCCAACGGCGGCCACTACCTGCACCCGCGCCAGGTGCTGCGCGAGCTGGAAAAGGCCATGCCGGAAGATGTGATGGTGTCCACCGACATCGGCAACATCAACTCGGTGGCCAACAGCTACCTGCGCTTCGAGAAGCCACGCAGCTTCTTCGCGGCGATGAGCTGGGGCAACTGCGGCTACGCCTTCCCCACCATCATCGGCGCCAAGGTCGCGGCTCCGCATCGCCCGGCCGTGTCGTACGCCGGTGACGGCGCGTGGGGCATGAGCCTGATGGAAACCATGACCTGCGTGCGCCACAACATCCCGGTGACCGCGGTGGTGTTCCACAACCGCCAGTGGGGCGCGGAGAAGAAGAACCAGGTGGACTTCTACAACCGCCGCTTCGTCGCGGGCGAGCTCGACAACCAGAGCTTTGCCGAGATCGCCAAGGCCATGGGCGCCGAAGGCATCGTGGTGGATCGCCTGGAAGACGTGGGCCCGGCACTCAAGCGCGCCATCGACCTGCAGATGAACCACGGCAAGACCACCATCATCGAGATCATGTGCACCCGTGAACTGGGCGACCCGTTCCGCCGCGATGCGCTAGCCAAGCCGGTGCGGTACCTGGACAAGTACAAGGACTACGTCTGATCTGATCGAAGCAGCGCCCTTTCGCTCGCGATGGGGTGCCCCCTCTCCCGCTTGCGGGAGAGGGTTGGGGAGAGGGCCGGAGTACCCACGAAGTCGTGGCGCTTCAGCATAGCCGGCGCCTGCCCTCTCCCCCGGCCCCTCTCCCGCAAGCGGGAGAGGGGAGAACACCAAGGGCATAGCGCGAGCCGCTGGCCCTTTTTTCAGTTTCACCGAGCCAACCACCATGAAACCCATCCTCCGCATCATCGACCGCGCCCGCGCCGCGCCCCGCCGCATCGTGCTGTGCGAGGCCGAAGACCCGCGCATCCTGCAGGCCGCGCAACGTGCCACGCAGGAAGGCATCGCGCGCATCGTGCTGGTGGGCAACCCGCGCCAGATCCATGCTGCCGCGGCTATCCACGGCATCGCGCTGGACGGCATCACGCTGGTCGATCCCGCCACCTCGGCGCTCGCGCCCTCCTTCGCGCAGCAGCTCTACGCGCTGCGCCAGAAGAAAGGCATGACGCTGGACGAAGCCAGGCGTGCGGTGCTGGACCCGCTGTGCTTCGCCAACCTGATGGTGCGCCTCGGGCATGCGGACGGCTCGGTCGCGGGGGCGGAACACACCACCGCTGACGTGGTGCGCAACGCGATCCAGCTGATCGGGCTGGCGCCCGGATTCCGGCTGGTATCCAGCTTTTTTCTGATGATGCTGTGCGAGCCCTTCCACACGCTCAAGGGCGGGCTGATCTTCTCTGACTGCGGACTGGTGGTCGATCCCGACGCCGAGGCGCTGGCCGATATCGCCATGGCCGCCGCCGACAGCGCACGTGCGCTGCTGAACGACGAGCCGCGCGTGGCGATGCTGTCGTTCTCGACCAGCGGCAGCGCCCACCACGCCGCCGTGGACAAGGTGGTGGCCGCCACCGAACGCGTGCGCGCGCAGCGTCCCGGCCTTGCCATCGATGGCGACGTGCAGCTCGATGCCGCCATCGTCGCGGAGATCGCCGCGCGCAAGGTCGCGCATTCGCAGGTCAACGGCCGCGCCAACGTGCTGGTGTTCCCCAACCTTGAAAGCGGCAATATCGGCTACAAGCTGGCCGAGCGCGTCGGCGGCGCCAAGGCCATCGGGCCGATGCTGCAGGGGCTCAGCAAACCCGCCAACGACCTGTCGCGCGGCTGCAGTGCCGACGATGTGTTCCATGTCATCGCCGTCACCGTGGTCCAGGCGCAAGCCACCGCGGAACAGGCCAGCAAAGGCGAACAGGCGGCGGCATGAAAGCGGAATTGTTATTGCCGCTGCTGGGGCTGCAGGCCCTGCTCGGCGCGGGTACCTACTTCCAGACGGTGACCGGCTTCGGCCTGGGCATGATCGTGATGGGCGCCACCAGTGGCCTGGGCCTCGCGCCGGTGGCCACGGTAGCGGCCGTGGTCAGCCTGGTGACGCTGGCCAACAGTGCCTGCGCGCTGCCGGGCAAGTTCCAGCATATCGACTGGCGTGCCGTGGGCGCCGCCGCGGTCGGCATCCTGCCGTCGGTGCTGGCCGGCGTGCTGGTGCTGGAGTACCTGAGCTCCACCGCGGCCACGCTGCTGCAGCTGCTGCTGGGTGCGGTGATCCTGTACGGCGGCCTGAGCGCGGCCTTCAAGCCCGATCCGCTGCCGCAACGCTCGGGCGACGGCAGCTTCTTCATGAGTGGTGTGTTCGGCGGCCTGCTGAGCGGCATGTTCGGCGTGTCCGGGCCGCCGCTGATCTTCCAGTTCTACCGGCAGCCGATGAAGCCGGTGGAGATCCGCTGCGCGCTGATCCTGGTGTTCACCGTCACGTCCAGCGTGCGCACGCTGTTCTCTGCGTGGCAGGGCCAGCTCGATGCCGCGATCTGGCTGCAGGCGGCGCTGGGCGTGCCGGTGGTGGTGGTCGCCACGCTGCTGGGGCGGCGCTTTCCGCCGCCATTCTCGCCGACCACGACGCGGCGCGTCGCGTTCGGCGTGCTGATCGGCATCGGCGTCAGCCTGATGCTGCCGGCGATCTCGGCATGGGTGCGGTAAGGGCGTCGGCGCCCTCCCCACGCGTTCAGGCGGCCGTCCCCGCCGGCTGCGCCAGCGGCGCGACGTCCTCCTTCTCTCCGCTGCCGCCGGCCTGGCCCAGGTCCATGCCGGTGGTTTCCGGCAGCAGCACGGCGGCGACCACGACCATCGCATAGCCGACTCCGGCCACGATCGCGATCGCGCTCGGCAACGAGGTGTGCCCCGAACTCAGCCACCCGACCGACAGCGGGAACAGCGAGCCGATCACGCGGCCGGCGTTGTACGAGACGCCATAGCCCGTCGCGCGGATATCGTTGGGATAGGACTCGGAGATGGTTGCACCGATGCCCGCGAACACCCCCTGCATCAACACCCCCAGCGGGAATCCCAGGAACAGCATTGACGTGTTCGACACCGGGATCACCATGTAGACCAGCGCGGCCACGAACGCGCCCGCTGCGAACACGATGTAGGTCAGCCGCCGGCCCCAGCGGTCGGTGGCATATGCGCCGGCCACGTACCCGATCAATGAACCGATGATGGTGACCGTCAGGTAGGAACTGGTGCCGAACACCGACAGGCCACGCTCGGTCTTGAGGAAGGTCGGCAGCCACGTGGCAATGGCGTAGTAAGCCCCGAGCATGCCGCCCGAAAGCAGGCTGCACAGCAGCGTCTTCGACAGCAGCGGCCCGCGGAACAACCGGCCGAGCCCGGCCAGCGCCGAGCCTTGCCGGCCTGCCGCGCGGCTCTTCAGGAAGATCTCCGGCTCCTCCAGGTTGCGGCGCAGGTAGATCACCACCAGCGCCGGCAGGATGCCGAGGAAGAAGCAGACGCGCCATGCCGTCTCCGCCGGCAGCACGCTGAAGGTGATCGCATACACGATCGCCGCCGCGCCCCAGCCGAAGGAATAGCTGCTCGCGGTAAAGCCCGAGTATTTGCCGCGGTGCGCCGGGTTGCGGATCATCTCCGTCACCAGCACCATGCACAGCGACGACTCGCCTCCGAACCCCAGCCCCTGGATCATGCGGAACAGCATCAGCTGCTCTGGCGACTGCGCCAGCCCGCACAGGAAGCAGGCACCCGCGAACACGATGATGGTCCAGCGCAGCACGCGCACACGCCCGTAGCGGTCGGCCAGGATACCGGCGCCGATCGCGCCGACCAGCGACGACACCAGCGTCCACGTGACGATGGCGCCCGCCGTGGATTTGCTCATGCCCCACTGCCCCAGCAGCGTGGAGATGAGGAAGGAATAGATCATGAAGTCGAACACGTCGACGGCATGTCCCAGGAACGCGCCATAGAAACCCTTGCGCTCCATGCGCGACAAATCACGGAACCAATCGAACATGATTCCCTCCCCTGTGGTGGTGTGACGTGGTGTGGTTAATTGTGTTGGCCCGCCGGCAAGGCGGCAGGCTGTGGCGGCGGCCGGCAGGCATGGCCCGCTTCCTCCAGCAGGCTGGCAAAACGCAAGGCCGTGAGATCCTGGTAGCGGCCGGCGACGATCTGCACGCCGACCGGCAGGCCGCTGGTGCCCGGCCCGATTGGCGCGACGGCCGAAGGCAGGCCGCACAGCCCGGAATGGCCGGCCCAGAACAGCTGCGTGGTCATCGGCTGCGGGCGGCCGTTGACGGTGATGGTGCGCTGCCACGGCTCGCCCGCCTCGTTCAGGGGAAATGCCGTGGTGGCCGCGGCCGGGCATAGCAGCACGTCGTAGCCGGTGAAGAAGCTGCGCCAGGCGGCCGCAAAGCGTTCGCGCACGACCTGCAGGCGCAGCCAGTCACGGTGGCTCAGCGTCGCGCCGGTGTACTGCAGGGTTTCATAGTCATGATCGCCCGCCGCGGCGGTTGCGCTGCGGGCCAGCGCATCGGCAAACGCGGCGTCGTCCATGTGCACAGAGGTGGTGGCGCGCAACAGCGTCACATAAACATGCCATAGCTCGTGGGCGTCGAAGTCGGGCCGCACATGCCAGTCGACGCGGGCGCCCTTGCCGGCCAGCCAGTGCCCGAGCTGTTCGATCCGCCCGGCAACCTCGCCGTCGGCTTCCGCCTGGGCATGGGTAGGCAGCACGGCAACGCGGAAGTCGCAGAGTTGGCGGTGCGGGCATTCCGGCAACTGCAAGCGGTATGGCAACGGGTATGGCAACGCCTCGTCGCCGGCCGGGCCCGCGATCGCGCGCAGCACCAGTTCCAGGTCCCGCGCGCTGCGCGCCAGCGGGCCGGCGACATTGATGTCCTGTTCCCCGAAGCGGGCTGCGCCGGTCCCGTGGCCCACCAACGGCACCAGGCCGTGGCTGGGCTTGAGCGAGAAGATGCCGCAGTAATGCGCCGGGTTGCGCAGCGAGGACCCAATGTCGGAACCCACATCGAAGAACGACAAACCCGCGCAGACCGCCGCCGCGCTGCCGCCGGACGAGCCGCCCGGCGTACGGGACGGATCGTGCGGATTGCGGGTGGTGCCGTAGATGGCGTTGTAGCTCTGCCAGTCGCGCAGGCCAAGCGGGACGTTGGTCTTGCCGAGCAGGATCGCGCCGGCATCGCGCAGCCGTTGCACCACCATGGCATCGCGCTGGGCCGCATGCCCGCGCAGGGCGGGATTGCCGCAGGTGGTCGGCCAGCCGGTGACGTCGAACGATTCCTTGACCGAGAACGGCACGCCGTCGAGAACGCCGCGCGCCTGCCCGGTGCGACGGCGCCGGTCGCTGTCGCGCGCCGCGGCGCGGGCGGCGCTGAAATCCGTCAGCACCAGCGCGTTGATGGCGCCGTGCCATTGCTGCCAGGCCGCCTCGCAGGCGTCTACGAGCTCCTCCGATGAAACCGTGCCGCCGGCGAGCCGGTGTGCCACCTCCCATAGCGGCGGAAAGCCGCCGGTTGTCCAGTCGGGCAGGTTCACATCGGCTCCTTGTCGTTATCCGCGCGGTTCGGCACGGATGGGGCTTTATCAGGGGCTCAGGGACTGCGATAGCGTTGGTATACTATATTCCAACTTGCGCGCAGTGCAAGGCGAAAGTGCGCGCGGGCACCACCGCTGGCGGCGCGAGGGGATCGACTATGCGGGGAGGGACGGCTCGCAGAACGCGAGCCAGGATGAAACAGGCCAGGTGCGGCGCGATGCGCCGCCCGTCATTCAGGCTGGATCAGCAATGACCGCGCCGGGGCGCGCGGCCGCCCAGTGCCTGGAAGAAGCGGCCGATATCGCGCAGGCGCAGCGGCATCAGGGGCGAGGCGTGGCGCACGGCGTCTCGCGCTGCAAAGTGGCGCAGCAGTTGCTGACCCACGGGTTGCGAAAGATAGCGTTGCTCAGGCGACTGCATGGTAAATTCCGTGACCTTGAATGCCTACAGTATACACACTCTTGGTGCAGTGCGTCATATGAGGGCATGCAATGCCCTGTTGCCGGGCATGCAATGGCAACGCGGAACTCAGGAAACATCCGTCGCCCACAGGCACGGCGGCGGGCGCCGCCTTCGCTCAGGCCGCCTGCGCCGTGCCCTGTCCGTCCACCGGCAGGTCGGCCGCCTTGGCGGCGCTATAGACATGGCGCGCGGCCAGCAGCGCGGCAAGATCCGCGTCGCCGGCGATCACGGCCTGCAGGATCTGGGCGTGCTCGTCCCAGTTCTGGCGCGCCCGCACCACGTTGGCCGGGCCAAACAGCACCGCGGTGCGCTCGCGCAGCGATCGCATCATTTCCTGCAGCACGCTGTTGGCGGCGATGGTGCCGAGCACCTCATGGAAGCGGGTATTGAGCGCGAGCAACTCATCCGCGCGGCCCTGTGCGGCGGCCTCCATGCCGTGGCGCAGCACGGTTTCCAGTTCCGCCACCAGCGCCGGGTCGCGCCGCTGCGCAGCGAGCTTGGCGTTGAGCCCCTCCAGCGTGGCGCGCACCTCCACCATCTCGCGCGCGATCACCGGCGACAGGCTGGCCACCGTCGCGCCGCGGCGCGGTTCGATCTGCACCAGCCCCTCGCTGGCCAGCGCGCGCAGCGCCTCGCGCACCGGGATGCGCGATACGCCCAGTTCCGCCGACAGCTTGTTTTCTACCAGCCGCTCGCCTGGCGCGTACTTGCCGTTCAGGATGCCTTCGCGCAGCTTGTCGGTGACAAGGGCGAACAGCGGCGAGTGGCTGGCACCGAGGCTCAGCGGCTCGGCGGGCGCGGCGGAAGACGGAGTGAGGGACATGGGATCGGCAGAGGCGTAAGCGAAAGGCTGGCGTCATTGTATACCAGCCGATTCTTGCATACCCTATGTCTTAACAAAGGTGCTGGAAGGTAAAGCTGTCCGCGTAGATGTGATCCGGGCTGGCCCCGCGCGCCAGGAAAGCGGCACGGGCGTCACGGATCATGTCGGGCGAGCCGCACAGGTAGATGGCGTGTTCGCTCAGGTCGCCAAGATCGGCCAGCGCCGCATCGTGCACGTAGCCGCGCCTGCCCTGCCAATCCTCACCGGCGCGCGACAGCACGGGGACGTACTGGAACTCGTAGAGCCGTTCGCCCCATGCCGGGATGTCGCCGTGCAGGTACAAGTCCTGCGCCTGGCGCATGCCCCAGTACAGCGACACCGGCGGGCAATCGGGATCGTCCATCAGCGATTCCAGGATCGCCTTGATCGGGGCCAGTCCGGTGCCGGTGGCCACCATCAGCAGCGGCCGGTAATCCCGCGCGCGGTAGAAGAAGTTGCCAAGGGGCAGTTCGACGTCGATCGCATCGCCAGCCTTCATGCGCGGCAGGACGCCGTCGGTAAAGGCACCACCCGGAATGCGCCGCACGTGCAAATCGACGCGCCCGTCCCGCGGCACCGATGCCATTGAAAAACTGCGCGCGAGCCCGTCGGCACTCCGCAGCTTCAGGTACTGGCCGGGCCGATAGTCCAGCGCGCCTGCGTCCGGCACTTCCAGCTCGACGTGCATGACGTCCGCCGACAGCGGGCGCACCGCCTGCACCACCGCGCGATGCCGCGCGGGCTCGGCGCAGGCCTCGTCCTCGCGTGCGGTGCTGATGACCAGGTCCGCCAGCGGCTGCGCCTGGCACGCCAGCGCGAAGCCGGCGGCGGCCTCGTCTGGCGCCAGTCCAAACGGTTCTTCGTCGTACCGCACCTGCCCGTCGAGCAGGCGGATGCGGCAGGTGCCGCAGCCGCCCAACTGGCAGTCGTGCGGCAAGGCGATGCTGGCGCGCTGTGCTGCCTGCAGCAACGTCTCGCCGCGCTCGACAAAAAAGACCTGCTGGGTTTCGGCGATCTGGATGCGGTACGACATGGAACCTCCGCTGAGACGGACTTGTACTTACTTCTTGATGTCGGCCTGCACCAGCACCTTCAGCTCCTGCGGCGCCAGCAACTCGGCCAGCGCCTGCAGCGCGGCCAGGCCGGCCTGCGTGTCCTGCTCGCCGTTGCCGCCCGACAGGCCGATACCGCCGATCACCTCGTCATTGACCACGATCGGAAAGCCGCCGACGAATGCGGCGAACTTGCCCTCAAAGCTCCACTGGATGCCAAACGCCTCGTTGCCCGGCAGCGCCGGCCCGTTGGGTGGCGTGGTGAACAGGTGGGTAGAGCGCTTGTGGCCCGCGGCGGTGAACGCCTTGTTCCACGCGATCTGCGGCCCGGTGATGCGGGCGCCGTCCATGCGTTCGAGCGCGAGCGGATAGCCGCCTTCGTCGACCACGCAGATCGACTCCAGCACGCCGATTTCCTCCGAGCGCCGGATCGCCGCGGCAACCATGTGGCGCGCTTCGCGCAGTTCCAGCTTGATGGCTTTCTTCATTGGTATGACTCCTTGCGACGGCCGGGCTCAGACGCCCCGGTAGACCGTCTTGACCTGCGTATAGAACTCCAGCCCGGTGCGGCCCGACTCACGGAAGGTCGAAGTGCTCGACCGCTTGACCCCGCCGAACGGCGCATTGACCAGGTTGCCGGTGGTGGTGCGGTTGATCTTGACCGTGCCCGCCTCGATGTCGGTTGCGAAGTGGTGGATGTAGCGCGGATTGCCGGTGACGATGGCCGCGGCCAGGCCGTACTCGGTATCGTTGGCCTTAGCAATGGCGTCGGCGTAATCGGTGAAGCCGATGATGGCGATCACCGGCCCGAAGATCTCCTCGCGCGCGATCCGCATCGGTTGCGTCACGTCGGTGAATACCGTCGGCGCGACGTAGTAGCCCCTGTCGAAGTCGCCGCCGGTCAGGCGCGCACCGCCGCACAGCAGCGTCGCCTCGGACTTGCCGATGTCGATGTAGCGCAGCACGGTCTCCAGCTGCTTTTGCGAGGCCAGCGGCCCAAGATCCATCCCCGGCGTCATGCCGCTGCCGACCTTGAGCGCGGCGACCTTCGCCAGCAGGCGCTCGGTGTACGCGGCCTTGACCGACTCGGCAACCAGGACGCGGCTGGTGCCCGTGCACGCCTGCCCCGACAGCGAGAACCCGCCCTTGACGGTCAGGTCGACGGCGCGATCCAGGTCGGCGTCTTCCATCACGATCAGCGGGTTCTTGCCGCCCAGCTCCATCTGCGTGCGCGTGGTCAGCGGCACGGCGCGATGGATCTGCTCGCCGGCGCGCGACGAGCCGGTGAACGAGATTGCGCGCACGGCCGGCGCTTCGGTGATGGTTGCGCCAATCTCGGCGGCGCTGCCGGTGATGAAGTTCAGCACGCCCTTGGGCAGCCCGGCCTTGACCAGCGCCTCGGCCAGCCGGTAGCCCGACAGCGGTGCCTCGGACGACGGCTTGAACACCACTGTATTGCCGGTCACCAGCGCCGGCGCGATCTTGCGCGCGGGGATCGACACCGGGAAATTCCACGGCGCGATCACCGTCACCACGCCCAGCGGCTCACGCTGGCTGTAGACGAGCTGGTCAGGGTCGTCGTTCGGAAACACCTCGCCGGTGAAGGTCTGCCCTTCCACGGCATAGAAGCGCAGCGTCTGGGCCGAGCGCAGCACCTCGTCGCGCGCCAGCGCCAGCGCCTTGCCTTCCTCGCGGGTCAGCTCGGCGGCGATGCTGTCGGCGTTGGCTTCCAGGTGCTCCGCGGCGCGGTTGAGGATGGCGGCGCGCTTGCCGACCGGGGTCTTTCTCCAGCCGGCAAATGCGGCCGCCGCCGCAGCGACGGCCGCCTGCGCATCGACCACGGACGACGCCTGGAAGCGGCCCACGATGTCGGCCGTGTCGGCCGGGTTGACGTTGTCGAAGGTGCGGCCCGACTGGCAGGCCGTCCATTCGCCGTCGATATGGTTCAGGAATACGGTCATCGTCGATCCCGTTGCGTGGCGGCGCTCAGGCAGCCATGTCGAGTTCTGGCAGCGGCAGCTCCTTCTCGACGTAGTCGTGGTAGAGCGCGGTCGTGTACAGCAGGCGCATCTGCGCGCCGATTTCGCAGATCTTCAGGCAGCGCTGCTGCAGCTCCGGCGTGTTGGCATGCTCCAGCACGATCTGGTAGCCGCGCTCGCCGTGAATCTCGTCCGAGACGATATGCAGGTCGAAGAACTCGACCTCTTCGTCCGTGAACTGGTACTTGTCGCGCAGCGTCGGCGTCTGCTTGCGGTAGATCGACGGCACCTGCGACTCCAGCCCGACCACCAGGCCGGCCACCGCCACGATCGGATCCTCGCGCATGGCCACCGCATAGCACCAGCTCTGCAGGCCGCGCGTGGTGGGCGACATGTTGTCCGGGTCGATCACGCGCTCGCGCGTGGTGCCGCAGGCTTCGGCAAAGCGGATCAGCAGGTCAGTGTGGCGGTCGCCGCCGATCTCTTCCTCGTACATGTTGGCGAGCAGGAAATCCTTGGCTTCGGTGTAGCGGTCCGGCGTGCGGGCGTAGATGTAGCCCAGGTAATCCGCGAACGGGCCAACGTAGTGATAGTGGTTCTCGGCCCAGCGCGCGAGATGGGCGCGGGTCAGCTTGCCGCTGGCCCAGGCCACGCTGAACGGCGCCTTGTTGGCGCTTTTGCCTTTGATGGCTTCTTCAAGGGCGGCACGGAAATCTTCGCGGTTCATCAGTTCGGCCATGACGGGGGCTCCTGGTTGGCGATGTGGGGCGATTCGGTGGGATGGATGCCGTGGCGGGCTCGTAGGCGGATCGGCCGCGACATATTTGTATACTATATACAGTCAATCAGCGACGACAAGAGCCTTGTTGACTAATCACGTCAGTGTTTACCCGGCGCTGTAGCGATCGATGCGCTCAGGCGGCGCAGCGCTCCACCCCGCCCGCGATGCGCGACCAGGCGAAACCAGCCAGCGCCACGTCTTCCAGCCCCACGCCGACCGACTTGTAGATCACGATGTCGCCCTCGCTGCCCTCGTGCTGCCTTGGCGACACCTTGCCGAGCACGACGTCAGCCAGTTCGACGATCTTCTGCGCCGGCAGCGCCTGGGGATCGGCCAGCACGATATCGCCGGCCTCGCGGGTCGATTGCGGCCGCCACTCCACCACCACCGCGGCGGCGCGGCGCAGCGCGGCGTCATCCAGTTCGCGCGTGTGCGGCAGGCTGGAGCCGATGGCCGCCACGAAGGCGCCCGGCCGGATCGACGTGCCGGCGAACAGCGGTGTGGTCGCGCGCGAGGCCGTGACGATGATGTCGGCCTCGGCCACCGCGGCATCGGGCTCGGCCAGCGCGACCGGGATGCCGCACAGCGCCGATAGCCGCGCGGGCATGCCGGCGTCCGCGTGCGGATCGGACACCAGGATGCGTTCCAGCGCCAGCGTGGCGCTGAGCTGCTGCGCGTGCTGCACGCCCTGCGTGCCGGCGCCGAACAAAGCCAGCGTGCGCGCGCCGGGACGGGCCAGCCGCTGCGCCGCCAGCGTGGTGCAGGCCGCCGTGCGCAGGCGCGTGATGGCGCCGGCGTCGAACGAGGCGAGCGGGCGGCCGTCTTCGGTCGAGAAGATCAGGATGACAAAGGAGAACTGGCCGTTGATGGTGGTGTAGACCTTGGCCCCCGCCACGCCCTGCCGCGGGATCACCGCTCCCAGCGTTGACAGCTTGACGCCGCCGGCCTCGGTGCGGATGCGCTCCTGCATCGCGGCGTCGCCGCGCCCGAAGCTGGAAAACGCCGCCTCCATGACCTGCCGGGCATCTTCCGGGGTGACGTGGGCATCGATCATCGCGTCTGTGATGTGCTGCATGGAAACTCCGCTGGTTGGGTTGGCCTGGAAAGCGAGGAAATCGGAAGCGCAGCGGGCGCGGCGGTGTCAGGCAATGGCCACGCGGCCGAGCACGCCCAGCGCGCCGGCCGCGCACAGGCCCAGCAACAACCGGCGCACTGCAGTGGGAGAAATGCGACCGCGCAGCCGGTTCGATAGCGCGAAGCCGGCCAGCAGGAACGGTGCGAGCGCCAGTGCCAGCACCAGTTGCGGCATGCCGAAGCGCCCCGCCAGCGCCAGCATGGCGAGCGACAGCACGGCGCCGCCGGACAAGATGCAGCCCATGGTCGCGCGCAACGGCGCCGGCGCCATGTGCTGCATGACCAGCGCGAACGGCGGTGCGCCGGCCGAGGTGATGGTCCCCATGAAGCCGGACAGTGTCCCCGCAACCACCACGTTGCGCGTGGTAGGCAGCAGGCGCCAGCCGAGCAGGCTCAGCGCCACGGCGGCGAGGATCGACAGCGAGAACAGCAGCGCCAGCGGTCCCGGCGCCAGCCATGCGATGGTCAGCACCGCCGCGGCCCCGCCCAGCGCACGACCGGCCAGCGCAAAGCCGGCGATGTCCCAGACGATGGCCTCGCGCTCGCGCAAGGCGCCCATCAGCGACAGGCAGCAGCCCATCGCCAGCAGCGGCCCCGGCACCAGGTCCGGGAAACAGATCGCGCCCAGCGGCGCCGACAGCATGGCAAAGCCGATCCCGCCCACGCCCTGCAGGCAGGCGCCCGCCAGGATGAGCGCTCCCATCGACAGGTAGGCCGGGACGGACAGGCCGGCGGGCAGCAGCGAGAGCAACGGATCGGGCATGGCGGAAGTGATGGTGGCGGGAACAGCCGGACGGCCGGGGTGGCATGGCCGCATCGCTCGGGAACGCGGGCATCCCGCTCATCTTGCTCGCTTGCCCTCCGAAATCGATCTCTAATGGTATACAGTCTACATGTAGATGTGATGCCGAGCAACCGAATTGATCGTTCATGCACCATGAGAAGGACTGCGAGTCGTCCACATTCCCAATAAATGTGCGGTCTGCGGCGACCCTGCACTGTCTTCGCCTAGGAGTAAGTCCGGATGTGAAATCGCTTGGCGCGAAGGTGCACCGGAATATAGTATACCGAAACGGGTGCAGCGCAGCCCGATGAATCCGCCCCCACAAACCCTCCGCCCCCAGGGAGTCTTCATGTCACAACAAGTCGTGATCGGTGCCGCGCACTGGATCTATCTGTCAGGGGTAGCAGTCATCGTGCTGACGATGATCCTGCGCGCCAATGTTGTCGTCCCGTCGATCGTCGGCACCGCCCTGGTCGTCTTTGCGCTGACCGGAAGTCCGGTGTCGGCACTGGGCGGAGTGTTTTCCGCGAGCCTGGTTGCCGCCAAGGAGCTGTTCAATATCTTCCTGGTGATCGCCTTCATGACGGCGCTGCTCAATGCGCTCAAGACGCTGCGCTCCGATATCCGCATGGTCGAGCCCTTCCGCGTGGTGATGAAGAACGGGCATTCGGCCTTCTTCATCCTGGCGGGCATCACCTACGTCATCTCGCTGTTCTTCTGGCCGACGCCGGCCGTGCCGCTGGTCTCGGCCATCCTGCTGCCGGCCGCGATCGCGGCGGGGCTGCCGCCGCTGGCGGGCGCGATGGCGATCGCCATCGCCGGGCAAGGCATGGCGTTGTCGTCGGACTACGTGATCGGCGTCGCGCCCGGCATCAGCGCCAAGGCCGCCGGTGCTGCAGTCAGCGCCGCGGTGGTGGCCGACCGCGCGCTGGCGCTATCGATCATCACCGGCAGCATTGCGCTGTGCCTGGCGTACCTGTCGATGCGCAAGCACATCGTGCCGGCCTGCGGCACGCTGCTCGACCGCTGGCAGGCGCAGGCCGGCGGCACCGCAGAGGCGATCGACGGCGGCATCACCTTCGACAAGGCAGAGATCGCCAAAGGCACCGCCCACACCGAACCGCTTGCCACCGACAGCAATATCGAGGCAAGCCTGTCGATGGTCGCGAGGCGCCGGGTGAAGTGGTCGAAGTGCTTCGCCATCGTGACGCCGATTGCCTTCCTCGCCGTGGTCGCCGTGATGGTGCTGCCCAAGCTCGGCGCCGGCGTGCAGGATCTCAAGGGCGGCGACGCGGCCGCCCTGGTCGGCGGCGTCGCGGCGGTGCTGATGATGCTGGCGACGCTGGCGGCCGAAGGTCCGCGCCGCATGCTCGACGTCTGCCCGGAGCACATCACCGACGGCTTCGTCTTTGCCTTCAAGGCGATGGGCTCGGTGCTGCCGATCGCCGGCTTCTTCTTCGTCGGCGCCGGCGAAACCGCCGCGCAGATCCTGGGCCTGCCGCCGGGCAAGGCGCCGAGCCTGCTGTTCGAACTGATCCAGGCCTACCAGCACATGATCCCGGACAACCACATGCTGGTCGCCTTCGGCGTGCTGCTGGTCGGCATGATCACCGGCATCGACGGCTCCGGTTTCGCGGGCCTGCCGCTGACCGGCACGCTGGCGGGCGCGCTCGGCCCGGTGGTCGGCTTCGACCCGGCCACGCTGGCAGCCGTTGGCCAGATGGGCGCGGTCTGGACCGGTGGCGGCACGCTGATTGCGTGGTCGTCGCTGATCGCGGTGGCCGGCTTCGCCCGGGTGCCGGTGCTGGAAGCGGTGCGCGCGCTGCTGCTCCCGGTGATGATCGGGCTGTGCTGCTCCACGGTGGCGGCGATGGTGCTGTGGTCGTAGGCGCCGCAAGTACCGCCGCGGCAGACGGATTTCACTGACTCACCCCAAACCGAACATGCCTCACGTCACTTTCCACAAGCACGGCGAGACCTTCGTCGACGAGGTCAAACCCCAGACCAACCTGGTCGTCCGCGCCGGCATCCGGCAGTTCCCCTACCCCAACCTGCGCTACGAGTGCGGCATGGGCAAATGCTCCAAGTGCGCCTGCCGCGTGATCGCCGGCGCCGGGCACTTGCCACCGCCTAACTGGAAGGAAAAAAAGCAACTCGGCGAACGGCTCGACCAGGGTTACCGGCTGGCGTGCCAGCTGTGGATCGAGCATGACATCGAGCTGGCGCAGGACGACCTGCCTGCCACTGCGCCCGCCCCCCCGGCCACGGCCGGCGCGGGGGCCTGACATGTTCGTGCTGCTCACGAGCCGCCCCGGCCAGTTCCGCACCGAACCGACCGATGGCATGACCGCGGTCGAAGCGTACGACTACGTGTTCTACGGCAAGCGCACGGCACGCTTCATCATCGCCGAGCTGGCGGCCGACACCAAGGTACGGGTGCAGGAGGAAACCCCGCCCGGCATCGTCAACCTGGTATCGACCAAATTCCTCGACAAGTACGCCACGCTGGAAGCCGCCCGCGCCGCGCTGCGCCAGTTGGCCAGCTTCGGCAGCATGGACATCGCCCTCGTGCCCACGCCCGTCGCCGTGGGCGGCCGGACCTGAGGCATCACGCCCGCACGCTACGCATTCATCGCCATGATCCAGATCACCTTCCTCACCAACCACGGCAAAACGGTCAGCGCGCCGGTCAACAGCAACCTGCTGCGCGTGTCGCTGCGCGAGCAGGGCGGCATCCCCTTCAAGTGTGGCGGCGGCCTGTGCGGCACCTGCAAGTGCCGCATCGACAAGGGCCGCGAGCATACCGACGCGGTCAAGCCGAAGGAAAAGAAACTGCTGACGGAAGAAGAGCTTGCGACCGGCTTCCGGCTGGCTTGCCAGACGTTTATCGAAGGCGATATTGCGGTGTCGTGGCAGCCCAGGGAGGCAGCGCGCGCCTGAGCACAGCGCTGCACTGCACCCGTCGCGCGCCACCCACTCTCCGACTGCGTATTTCACGCCGCTGGCCCCGATTCCGCCTACTATCGGATGACCGGGCCGCGGCGAACGCCTCGCCTCGCGGCCTTCCGCTTCCCATGATTGCCGAAAGGAGAGTTTCATGGCCAAGAACAGCGTCAACATCGTGCTGGTGCATGGTGCCTGGGGAGATGCCTCGCACTGGCGGGAAGTCATCCCGTTGCTTCACGCCAGGGGCTATCACATTGCGGCGGTGCAAAATCCCCTGACCGGGCTCGCGGACGATATCGATCGCACCGCCAGGCTGGCGGCGGCACAGGACGGCCCGGTCCTGCTGGTCGGGCATTCCTACGGCGGAGCCGTGATCAGCGGCGCCGGCCACACCCCGAACGTGGCGGGCCTGGTCTATATCGCCGCGTTCGCGCCGGACGAGGGCGAGAGTCTCGGCAGCATCTTTGCGCAACAGGCGGCACCCGCCGGCGCGGCGCATATCCGCCCTGACAAGGACGGCTTCCTGTGGCTCGATCCCGGCGCGTTCAAGGAAAGCTTTGGCGATGACCTCGGCGAGACCGAAGCATTGGTGATGGCTGTCACGCAAAAGCCCATCGCCGGAAGGTGTTTCGAAGACAAGGCAGGCCCGCCCGCCTGGAAGATAAGGCCAAGCTGGTACCAGGTATCCAACGATGACCGCATGATTCCCCCTGAGGCGCAGCGGCGGATGGCGGAGCGGATGAAGCCGAGGAAGATCATTGCGCTTGACGCCAGCCATGCTTCGCTGGCATCGCATGCCCGGGCGGTGGCCGACCTGATCGACGAAGCGGCCCGCGCGGTGGAAAAGGCATAGCGTCAGGTAATAGTCAGGGCATAGGAGTCAGCGGGTCACCGGCACCGGAGACCCGCTCACATCCTGCTTGCGTGCTGCCTGCTGCGCGCGCGGCACTCAGCGCCGCCGCGCGGCGATCATGCCCGCCACCTCATCCAGCATCGCCATGTCCACCGGCTGCGACAGGTCCAACGCCAGCGTATGCCGGTAATACGGGCTGAGGTCCAGCCCTACCCCCAGCCCCAGCACTTCCACATCACGCAACGCTTCGTGCCGCGCCACGACGGCCTTGAGGTGGTTGTCGAGATAGCAGGCATCGTTGGCCAGCCCGGTGGCGGTATCCATCGGGCTGCCATCGGACACCACCAGCAGGATGCGGCGCGCCTTGCCGGTGGCGTGCAGCCGCGCGCAGGCCCACTCCACCGCCTCGCCATCCACGCCTTCGCGGAACAGGTCGGCCTTGAGCAAGGCGGTCATGTCGGTACGCGCACGGCGCCAGCTGCGCCCGGCATCCTTGAACACCATGTGACAGGTTTCGTTGAGCCGGCCAGGGTGCGCCGGACGGCCGCGCGCGAGCCAGTCGGAGCGGGCGCGGCCGCCGTTCCAGGCGTTCGTGGTGAAGCCCAGCACTTCGGTGGCCACGCCGGCCTGGTCGAGGGCGCGCGCGAGCAGGTCGAGCAGCAATGTCAGCGACTCCGCCCGCGCCTTCATCGAACCCGAGCAATCCACCAGGAAGCCCACCACGCAATCGGCATGCGCCTTGTACGCTTCGCGGCGGAACAGGCGCCGTTCGGCGGGCGAGCTGACCAGTTGCGCCAGCCGGCGGCCGTCGATGCGGCCGCTTTCCTCGCCGAAGGACCAGCCGTCCACGCGCGGCTGTGCCAGCGCGGCGCGCAGCTTGCGGGCCAGCCGCGCCACGTTGACGCCGGCGCGGGCGATGCGCGCGTCGAGGCGCGTGCGGTATTCGTCGAGCAAGGCGCGGCGCACCAGCGTGGCGGCGCGCACTTCGCGGTCGTAGCGGGTGGTGAAGATGCGGTAGCCATCGGTAGCGTCGGCCAGCACGCGGCTGTGGCCGCTGTCGGCAAGCGCGAAGGCTTCGGCGGGTGGCTCGTCGAAATCGAGCCACAGCGCAAAGCCGGCGCGGGCTGAAGAAACGGCATTGTCGTCATTCTCGCCGGCGCGCGGCGCTTCGCTGCGGACCATGTCCGCGACGGCACGTGCCAGCGCCAGCGCATGCACGGCAAACGCGGACTGGTCGTGGCGCTGCGCGCGCAGCCCGGCCAGCGCCGTGCCCAGCACCGGGACGATGGCGGCGCGCGTGGCCTCGATCAGGTCTTCGGTGTCTTCGAGCACCGGCTCGCCGGCCAGGCGCGACCACGCCACCTGCGCGACGGTGTAGAGCAGGATGCCGAGATGGCCCTCGGTCAGCCCCGAGCGATGGAACGCGCGCGACCACGCCATGAAGCGGTGCCGCAGGTTCGCTGCCACGCCGGCCATGCCGCGCGGCAGGTGGGTCTCGCAGCGCAGTTGTTCGAGCAGTTCAAAGACCAGGCGCTCGACCGGGTCGGTGGGACAGAAACCGCGGTGCAGCGTGGCGTCCGAATGCGCCTGCCGCAGTGCAGCGCCGTCGGCGGCGCCGCGCAGGCAGGCCGCCGTGTCGGTGTCGGGATCGGTACGCAGGTGCGGCGCATGCTGCGGCACCGGCCGCATCGCGCGCCAAAGCTGGCCGTCGCGGAAATGCAGCGCCGCGTCGCCGGTCAGCGCGCGCACGGCGGCGCCGGAGAGCTCGTCCTGCCGCTGGCGGCGGCGCAGCTGCGCGGCCGGCGCCGTGGCCGACGCCGCGGTCATCGCGCGGACTCCGACGCGGCCGCAACCGCGGCGGTGTCGCCGGGCAATTGCCCGAAGCAGCGCTGGTAATACTCCGCCACCACGGGCCGCTCGGCCTCGTCGCACTTGTTCAGGAAGGTCAGCCGGAACGCCAGGCCCGGATCGCGGAAGATCTGGCAGTTCTCGGCCCAGCTGATCACGGTGCGCGGCGACATCAGCGCCGACAGGTCGCCCGCCGCAAACCCGCGCCGCGTCAGCCCCGCCATGGCCACCATGGCGTCGACCAGCGCGCGGCCGGCGTCGTTGTTAAGCTCGGGCACGCGCGCCAGCACGATGCCCGCCTCTTCCTCATGCGGCAGGTAGTCCAGCGTGGCGACCACGTTCCAGCGGTCGATCTGCGCGTGATTGAGCAACTGGGTGCCGTGATAGAGCCCGTTGACGTTGCCGAGCCCCACGGTATTGGACGTGGCGAACAGCCGGAACGACGGATGCGGCCGGATCACGCGGTTCTGGTCGAGCAGCGTGAACTTGCCGTCGCGCTCCAGGATGCGCTGGATCACGAACATCACGTCGGGCCGGCCCGCGTCGTATTCGTCGAAGATCAGCGCCACCGGCCGCTGCAGCGCCCACGGCACGATGCCTTCCTGGAACTCGGTCACCTGGCGCCCGTCGCGCACGACGATGGCGTCCTTGCCGACCAGGTCGAGCCGGCTGATATGCCCGTCCAGGTTGACGCGCACGCACGGCCAGTTGAGCCGCGCCGCCACCTGCTCGATATGGGTCGACTTGCCGCTGCCATGCAGCCCCTGCACCATCACGCGCCGGTCGCGCATGAAACCGGACAGGATCGCCAGCGTCACTTCCGGCTGGAAGCGGTAGGCCGGGTCGATCTCCGGTACGTGGTCGTCGCGCTCGCTGAAGGCCGGCACCATCAGGCCGGAATCGATGCCGAACACCTCGCGGACCGGAATCATCCGGTCCGGCTTGCCATACTGCTCTTGCGTCACCTTATGCTCCTCTTGGTCGCCATGCCTTTTTTCACATTGGCACCGCGACCAGCGGAGCAACCCGCGTGACGCCGTGCGCGCTATTCGTCCTCTTCGGCAGATTCCGCCGAGCCCTGCCAGGCGCTGGCACTTTCGGCCTCGATCGCCGCCAGCGCGCTGGCCGCGCGCTGCAGCGCGGGCAGCAACTGCACCACCTTGTCGCGCGCCACGCGCATGACCGGGGCCTGCAGCGCCAGCCCCAGGTTGGACTTGCCGCCGTCCACGGCCGGCACCAGCACGCCGATGCAGACCAGCCCGGGCAGGAATTCCTCGTCATCCAGCGCGTAGCCGTCGCGCTTCACGCGCTCCAGTTCCGCTTCCAGCTGCACGTGGTCGGTCAGCGTGTTCTGCGTGTACCGCTCCAGCTCCGCGTGCGCCAGCAGCCGCTGCCGCTGCGCCGGCGCCAGTTGCGCCAGGAACAGCTTGCCGGTGGCCGAGCAGTGCGCCGGCACGCGCGAGCCCGGATGCAGGTAGAAGCGCAGCGGCGCCGCGGTTTCCACGCGGTCCAGGTACAGCACCTCGCCGCCTGAAAACGCGGTCAGGTTGCAGCTCTCGCCGACCTCTTCCACCAGCCGCCGCAGCACCATGTGGCGCGCGCCGTGCGAGGTGCTGTTGAGCAACAGGTTCTCCGCCAGCCGGCGCAGCCGCAGGCCGGTGCCGTATTGCCGCCCGTCGCCGTTGCGCTGGATCAGCCCTGCCGCCTCAAGCTGCTGCAGCATGCGGTGCAGCGTGGGCTTGGGCAGGCCGGTTTCTTCCACCAGCGCCTGCAAGTTGAAGGACTGGTCCTTCTCCGCGATGACTTCGAGCAGGCCGAACAAACGCAGTGCCGGCGTGTCTCCGTCTGGCTTGGCGTCACTTTTGGCGAGGCGCATATCGTTCATGCCTGGCTCCATCATAGGTAAGTTTCATTTTCAGAGTCAAATCATATCAATTATCGAAACTTCTGGTTGACCTTCCGCCGATGAGGGCCTACATTCCGGTGAAACAATAAGTTTTCGGAACAACTGGTTCCGGATTTTTAAGCAGACACCGGAGACTAGTCGACATGGACGGATGAGCATCCCGCACCCGGGATTGCAAGCACTGAACCGACCACGGCCCCGGCTGGCGTTTCCCGCGCCGCCACCTATACAGAAGAGAAGCCGTGGCGCCTGCCAAAAACGCTGGTCTGGCTGCAAGTAGCACCGGCAGCACGCGCAGCACAGGAGACACACCATGATCCAACAACCACAGTCCGGCAACGGACTATCCCACGGCCTCAAGCAACGCCACATGACCATGATCGCGCTTGGCGGCGTGATCGGCGCTGGCCTGTTCGTCGGCAGCGGCGTCGTCATCAAGTCGGCCGGCCCCGGCGCGGTCCTTTCCTTCCTCATTACCGGCCTGCTGGTCGTGCTGGTCATGCGCATGCTGGGCGAGATGGCGTGCGCCCTGCCCGGCACCGGCGGCTTCTACGAGTATGCGCGCGAAGCCTGGCGCGACCGCCCCGCGGTGGGTAACCTCGCCGGCTTCCTGACCGGCTGGATGTACTGGTATTTCTGGGTCATCGTGGTGGCGCTCGAAGCCGTCGCCGGCGCCGACCTGGTGCGCTACTGGCTGCCCGACGTGCCCAACTGGGCCATCAGCCTGGTGCTGCTGGTGATGCTGACGCTGACCAACCTGGTGTCGGTCAAGTCGTTCGGCGAGTTCGAGTTCTGGTTCGCCTCGATCAAGGTTGCGGCGATCATCGTGTTCCTGTTCGTCGCCGGCGTGTACGTGCTGGGCCTGGCTCCCGGCGCGCAAGGCATGCAGGTGGCCAACCTGACCGCCAACGGCGGCTTCCTGCCGAATGGCATCGTGCCGGTGCTGACCGGCGCGGTTGCGGCCACCGGGTTCTACTTCGGCGCCGAGATCGTCACCATCGCCGCCGCCGAGACCGCCGAGCCGCAGAAGGCCGTGGCCAAGGCCACCAGCTCGGTGATCACGCGCGTGCTGGTGTTCTATGTCGGCTCGATCCTGCTGGTGGTTTGCCTGGTGCCGTGGAACTCCAACAGTATCGCCACGCCGTACGTCAGCGCGCTGAACGTGATGGGCGTGCCCGCCGCCGCGCAGATCATGAACGCGATCGTGCTGACCGCGGTGCTGTCGGCGCTCAACTCCGGCCTGTACGCTTCGTCGCGCATGCTGTTCGCGCTGACCCGCCGCGGCGATGCGCCGCAGTCGCTGGCCCGCGTCAGCCGCAACGGCGTGCCGGTCCGCGCCATCCTGGTGGCCACGCTGTTCGGCTACGGCGCGGTGGTGATGTCCTATGTCTCGCCCGATACGGTGTTCGCCTTCCTGGTCAACTCGTACGGCACCGTCGCCATCTTCGTCTACATCCTGATCGCGATCTCGCAGCTGCGCCTGCGCTCGCGGCTGGAACGCGAAGCGCCGGGCCTCCTGCGCGTGCGCATGTGGTGCTTCCCGTATCTCACCTATGTCGCGATCCTGGGCATGCTGGGCATCGTGATCGCCATGGCCTTTATCCCCGACCAGCGCACACCGCTTGCGCTGGGGGTGGTCAGCCTGCTGATCCTGCTGATTGCCTACGGCGCGCGGCAACTGTTTCGCCGTGGCGCGGAGCCGGTAGTCCCGCTGGCGGAAATGCCAAGGCCCGATCTCCACAAGTATTGATGTGCCACGCGGCGCGCCAGTGCAGTAAGCTGGCGCGCTGTGTCGTTCGCAGTGTCGTTATTTGGCCCCCGCACCATGAGCCTCAAGTCCCCCGCCACCATGTGGTTCCAGCTGTTCCAGCAGCACGCCCTGTCCGGCCTGAGCCTGCAGGGCAAGATCCGCCAGATGCTGGTGTCGGCGATCCTCGACGAGCAACTGCCGCAGGGCGAGCCGCTGCCGAGCAGCCGCGAGCTGTCCGCGCAGCTGCGCGTGGCGCGCAACACCGTGGTGCTGGCGTATCAGCAGCTGGTTGATGAAGGCTACCTGGTGGCGCGAGAACGCAGCGGCTATTTCGTCAATCCCGAGATCCTCGGCACGCGCGTCAGCGGCGTGGCGTCGCTGCGCGGCGAGCCCGTGCCCGCGCGCGGCGGCGAGCCCGACTGGGAGCGGCGCTTTGTCTTCCGCCCCACGCAGCAGCGCAATATCGTCAAGCGCGCCAACTGGCGCGACTACCCGTACCCGTTCATCTACGGCCAGTACGACCCCACGCTGTTCCCCACCGCCGACTGGCGCGAATGCTGCCTGAAGGCGCTCAGCGTGCTCGACATCCACGACTGGGCCCAGGACATGATCCTGCGCGACGACGAGTCGCTGGTGCAGCAGATCCGCACCCGTGTGCTGCCGCGCCGGGGCGTCTGGGCCGGCGCGGATGAGATCGTCGTCACCGTGGGCGCGCAGCAGGCGCTGTACCTGCTGGCCGACCTGCTGGTCAGCCCCGATACGCCGGTCGGCATCGAAGACCCCGGCTATCCGGATGCGCGCAACATCTTCGGCTCGCATACCTCGCATCTCGTGCCGCTGCCGGTCGATGGCGACGGCCTGGTGCTGTCCGACGCGCAGCGCGCGTGCGACTACGTCTACGTCACGCCCAGCCACCAGTGCCCTACCACGGTCACCATGCCGCTCGCACGCCGGCAGGCGCTGCTGCGCCAGGCCGAGGAAGCGGACTTCGTGCTGATCGAGGACGACTACGAAAGCGAGAGCCGCTTCGAGGGCGACCCCACACCCACGCTCAAGAGCCTGGACCGCAGCAACCGCGTGATCTACGTCGGCAGCCTGTCCAAGAGCCTGGCGCCAGGGCTGCGCATCGGCTATGTCGTCGGGCCGGCGCCACTGATCGCCGAGCTGCGCGCAGCCCGGCGGCTGATGCTGCGGCACCCGTCGGCGTATATCCAGCGCGCGTTTTCCCTGTTCCTTTCGTTGGGCCATTACGACGCGCACCTGCGGCGCCTGTCGGCCGCGCACCGCGAACGCGCCGAAGCGGTGCTGGCCGCGCTGGCCACGCATATGCCCGACTTCCGCCCGGTGCCGATCGCCGGCGGCGCGTCATGCTGGATCGAAGGGCCGTCCTGGCTCGACGCCAACGCGCTGACGCGCCTGGCCGAGCTGCAGGGCGTGCTGATCGAGCCCGGCAGCGTCTTCTTCATGGCCGAACCGGCGCCGCGCAACGTGTTCCGGCTGGGCTACTCGTCGATCTCGCTGGACCGCATCGAGCCCGGCATCCGCGTGCTGGCGGCCGTGGCGCGTGAACTGCAGGCCACCGCCGGCGCGCCAGGCGCGGCTGTGGCGGACGCCGCCGTCACTTCCCGCGCCCGCCCCGCGGCCTGACACGGCCCCGCGCAGGCTGGCCCAAGCGATTGTCCCGAACTGGCGCTACAGCGTCGCGGCCGCCTTCCCTATCCTCGAGTCATGGCCGGTTCCGCAGCGCCGTTGCGCGGGCCGGTGGACAACACTCAGGAGACCAAGCCATGTCCGATCGCAACACCGCCGCCGGCATCGAACTGCTGCAAGCCTTCAACGACGCCTGGAACCGTCACGACCTCGAAGCCCTGATGAGCTTCATGGCGGATGACTGCACCTTCCACGGCGTGGCCGGCAGCGAACTGCTCGGCCGCAGCTTCATCGGCCGCGACGCCGTGCGCGAAGGCTTCCAGCTCGCCTGGCAGACCTTCCCGGACGCGCAATGGGTCGATGGCGAGCACTTTGTCGTGGGTGACCGCGGCGTCAGCGAATCCACCTTCCGCGGCACCCGTGCCGACGGCGCCCGCATCGAGGCGCGCATGGTCGACGTCTTCACCTTCCGCGACGGCAAGATCGCGGTGAAGAACGCCTACCGCAAGGACCGCCCGCCCGTGGTGGCTGCGCAAGCCTGAACACAGGAGACGCGCCATGGAAGCCGTAGTCCCCCGCAGTGCCCTGGGCGGCGAACACACGACCGCGCCGTCACGTCCGTACGACCCCGCCTACGACCCGCTGCATACTCCCACCCCCGGCCAGGGCCGCGAGTACGCGCCCACCTACTGGATCGGCACCGCCGGCACGCCGCCCGCCGACGACGGCCCGATCACGCATGACATCGACGTCGACGTGGCCATCATCGGCTCCGGCTTCACCGGCCTGACCTGCGCGATCTTCCTGGCAGAGCAGTACGGCATCAAGGCTACCGTGCTCGAAGCCAACCGCGTCAGCTGGGGCTGCAGCACGCGCAACGGCGGCCAGGCGCAATGCGCGTCGGGGCGGCTCAAGCGTTCGCAGTGGATCCAGCGCTACGGGCTGGACACCGCGCTGCGCCTGCATGAAGAAGTCTGCGACGGCATGGAGACCTTCAAGGGGCTGATCAAAAACATCGACTGCGACCCGCAGCCGGGCGGCCACCTGTATATCGCGCACCGCGACAAGGTGATGCCCACGCTGGAGAAGGAAGCGAAGGTCCTGCGCGAAGTCTTCAACTACGATGCGCGCATCCTCGATGCCGCCACCGTGCGGCGCGAATACGTCGACGACAAGGAAGCCGCGGGTGCAATGCATGAGCCCGAAGGCATCGGCATCCACGCCGGCAAGCTGGCTTTCGGCTACCTGCGCCGCGCGCGCGAGCTGGGCGCCAAGGTGCATCCGTCGAGCCCCGTCACCGGTTGGGAAACCCGCAACGGCGTCCACTACCTGCGCACCCCTGGCGGCATCGTGCGCGCGCGCGCCGTGGGCGTGGCTACCGGCGGCTACACCTCGCAGACGCTGCATCGCGAGCTCAAGAACCGCCTGTTCCCGATCTTGTCGAACTCGATCGTCACGCGCCCGCTGACCGCCGACGAAATCGCGGCGTGCAACTTCCGCACCACGCAGGTCATCACCGACACGCGCATCCTGCGCCACTACTACCGGCTGATGCCCGACGGCCGCCTGCAGATCGGCAGCCGCAGCGCCATCACCGGCAGCGACGCACCGCAAGACCAGTACAAGCAGAAGCTGATCGCCGACATGTACCGCAAGTTCCCGGCGCTGCGCGGGATCCAGATCGACTACTCATGGTGGGGCTGGGTCGACGTCAGCCACGACATGATGCCGCGCATCACGCAGCCGGACCCGTCGCAATCGATCTACTACGCGATGGGCTATGGCGGCAACGGCGTGATGTACTCCGCGCAGGCGGGCAAGCGGCTGGCGGCGCTGATCGCAGGCAAGGAATCGTCGCTGCCGCAGTTGCCGATCTTCCGCTCGTCGCTGCCGTTCCCGAACGTGCGCGAGATGGTCGAGTCGCAGATGTTCGCGCCGTTCCGCCGGATGGGGCAGCGGGTGCTGTATCACTGGTATCACTGGAAGGATGATGTGTTTTGAGGTGGCTGCCGCGGCATCGATGACGCCGGTTTGCTCCCCTCTCCCGCTTGCGGGAGAGGGGCTGGGGGAGAGGGCCGGCGTGTGGCAAGCATGATGACCTTTCACTTCGTGGAGACGCCTGCCCTCTCCCCCGCCCCTCTCCCATAAATGGGAGAGGGGAGACAACCGACCCGCAGTGCATCGCGTGTCGGCCCCCCACCGACACCCAAACCGGACCCCGCCGCCTCCTCACCGCGCGCGCCGCCGCAGTATGATGCCCAAGTCTCCCGCCCCGGGAGCATCGCGGCCGCATGCCGGCCGCACTGCATCAGGAGGCACGCTTGGACCAACCCCGGCCGTTCCCGTCCGAACCCGCGCGCCCCGGCGACCTCGTCGTCGCCCGGCCTGAAGGCTTGTACTGCCCGCCCGGCGACTTCTATATCGATCCGTGGCGCCCGGTCGAGCGCGCCGTCATTACCCACGCCCACTCCGACCACGCCCGCTTCGGACACGCGCACTACCTCTGTTCGGAACCCGGCCGCGGCGTGCTGCTGGCACGCCTGCCCGGCATCCACCTGAACACCCTGCCCTACGGCGAACGAATCACCCATCACGGCGTCACGCTGAGCCTGCACCCGGCGGGGCACGTGCTCGGTTCGTCCCAGGTACGGCTGGAATACGGCGGCCAGGTCTGGGTCGCCTCCGGCGATTACAAGCTGGAGGCCGACGGCACCTGTGACCCGTTCGAGCCGGTGCCGTGCGATACCTTCATCACCGAAAGCACTTTCGGCCTGCCGATCTACCGCTGGCCGTCGCAGGCAACGCTGATGGCGGAAATCTTCCACTGGTGGCATGCCAATGCGCAGGCCGGCCGCGCCAGCGTGGTCTATGCCTACAGCTTCGGCAAGGCGCAGCGCATCCTGCATGGCCTGCTGCACCATGCCGGCATCGATGGCCTGCCCGGCCCGGTGATTGTGCACGGCGCGCTGACCACGCTCAACGCGGCCTACGCCGACGCCGGCGTGGCGCTGCCGCCGATGGCGCTCGCGTCCGAGCTGCCGCCGCGCAGTCCGCTGCTGCGCCAGGCGCTGGTGGTGGCGCCGCCGTCGGCGCAACGCTCGCCCTGGCTGCGGCGCTTCGGCGATGCGTCCGACGCGTTTGCCAGCGGCTGGATGCAGCTGCGCGGCACGCGCCGGCGTCGCGGGGTCGATCGCGGCTTTGCGCTCTCCGACCATGCCGACTGGCCGGGGCTGCTGCAGGCAATCAGTGCCACGGGCGCCGGCCGCGTCATCGTGACCCACGGCAACGTGCCGGTGATGGTGCGCTACCTGAACGAACGCGGCTGGCAGGCGCAGGCATTCGAGACCGAGTACGGCGACGACGATGAATCGGTGCGCGCCGAGGCGCAGACGGCTGAGTCCGGTGGCGAATCCCGCGGCGAAGCCAGCGAAGAAAAGGCCGCTCCATGAAAGCCTTCGCCGACCTCTACGCCGCGCTCGACGGCACCACGTCGACTAACGCCCGGCTGGCCGCACTGGTCGGCTACCTGCGCGTCGCGCCGCCGCAGGACGCCGCGTGGGCCGTGTACTTCCTGGCCGGCGGCAAGCCACGGCAGATCGTCCCGGTGTCGGTACTGCGAGAACTCGCACGCGAAGCCGCCGGCCTGCCCGACTGGCTGTTCGAGGAGAGCTACCAGGCCGTCGGCGACCTCGCCGAAACCATCGCCCTGCTGCTGCCCGAACCCATGGACGCCGACCATGCCGGCCTGGCCGAATGGGTCGAGCAGCGCCTGCTGCCGCTGCGCGGGTTGCCGCCGGAAGACCTGATGCCGCGGCTCGATGCGCTGTGGCGGCCACTCGACGCGCATGGCCGGCTGGTGCTGTTCAAGCTGATCACCGGCGCCTTTCGCGTCGGCGTGTCGCGCCTGCTGGTCACGCGCGCGCTGGGCGAGGTGGCTGGCATCGATCCCAAGCGCGTGGCCGAGCGCATGGTCGGCTACATGGACCTGTCGGCGCGTCCCGATGCCGCGCGCCTTCTCGCCCTGCTGGCGCCGGAGAGCGACGACGACCGCCAGCTGCGCGCCGGCGGCCAGCCCTACCCGTTCTTCCTCGCGCATCCGCTGCAGGCACCCGTCGAGCAGTTCGGCGACGTGCTCGGCGCCCCTGGCGGCTGGCTGGTCGAATGGAAATGGGACGGCATCCGCGCGCAGCTGGTACGGCGCGGCGGGCAGACCTGGCTGTGGTCGCGCGGCGAGGAGCTGATCACCGAGCGCTTCCCGGAGATCATCGACGCCGCGGCGGCGCTGCCCGATGGTACCGTGCTCGACGGCGAGATCGTGATCTGGCAGCACGGCAGCGTGCAGCCGTTCGCGCTGCTGCAGCAGCGCATCGGCCGCAAGACACTGAGCGCCAGGCTGCTGCGCGATGCCCCGGCGATCCTGATGGCGTACGACCTGCTCGAATGGCAGGGCGAGGACTGGCGCACCCGGCCGCAGGCGGAACGCCGGGCGCGGCTGGAACAGGTGGTCGCCGGCCACGTCCATCCCGCGCTGGAACTGAGCCCTCTGGTCGACGCCGACAGCTGGGCGCACTACGCGCGGCTGCGCGATGCCTCGCGCGACCTTGGCGTGGAAGGCTTCATGCTGAAGGCCGCGGATGCGGCCTACGGCGCGGGCCGCACCAAGGACGTGGGCGTCTGGTGGAAATGGAAGATCGACCCCTATTCGGTCGATGCGGTGCTGATCTACGCGCAGCGCGGACATGGCCGCCGCGCCAGCCTCTATACCGACTTCACCTTCGCGGTGTGGAACGCGCCGCAGGGTACGCCGGGCCGTACGCTCGTGCCGTTCGCCAAGGCCTATTCCGGGCTGACCGACCAGGAGATGCGCGCGGTCGATGCGATCATCCGCCGCACCACCGTCGAGAAATTCGGCCCGGTGCGCAGCGTCGAGCCCACGCAGGTGTTCGAGCTGGGCTTCGAAGGCATCGCCCGCAGCGGCCGCCACAAGAGCGGCATCGCGGTGCGCTTCCCGCGCATGCTGCGCTGGCGCACCGACAAGCCCATCGAAGAAGCCGACACCCTGGCCGCGCTGGAAGCCATGCTGCCTGGCGCTCAGGGAGCGACGCCGGCGCGGGAGGATGCCGCATGACCCCGCCGCGTGCCGCGCGCAAGCCGGCGGATGACGCCACCGGGCCGCTGACCGTCGCGCAGGGCCTGCAGGCGCTGTTCGATGCGCGCGGCTGGCAGCCGTTCGCGTTCCAGCGCGAAGTCTGGACCGCGATCGCACGCGGCCAGAGCGGCCTGCTGCATGCCACCCGTCGCGCAATACCCGACGAGGAAGGCGTCTGGCGCGTGCCCGACGTGGGGCTGGCGCGGCGCCACCGCATGATCGTGGGCACCATCGTCAGCGAAGCCACCATGCAGGTGCGCTAATGGCGCCGCGCCGGCAGCGGCGGCGCCTCGCTGGGATCGGTCGAGGAAGGCTTTATCGCGCGGCTGGCGCCGGGCGACTGCTTCCTGTTCGGCGGCCGCCTGCTGGAACTGGTGCGCGTGCAGGAGATGACCGCCTTCAGCGCCTTCAGCGCCTTCACCGGCCACGCCACAGTGCGGCCGCAGCCGGACGAACGCGTCTACGTCGTCGGCGGCGGCCGCGTCTGGCCGGTTGGCCACGCGCCTCAGAACAGCGCTCAGAACAGGGTATAGCCGCCGTCGATGACGAAGGTGTCGCCGGTGTGGTAGGCCGACGCCGGGCTCATCAGGTAGACCGCAATGCCGGCAAAGTCGCTGCCTTCGCCCCAGCGGCGCATCGGCACGCGCTTGTGCACCATCTCCTGGAAGGCATCGTTGGCCTGCGCAGCGCCAGTCATCTCGGTCTTGATCCAGCCCGGCAGGATCGAATGCGCGCGGATGCCCTTGCGCGCATATTCGACAGCCAGGCCGCGCATCATCGAGATCACGCCGCCCTTGGTCGCGGCATAGTGCTCGGTCCGCGGCGCGCCTTCGATGGCCGCGACCGAAGCGGTGCTGCACAGCACGCCGCCATCGCCCTGCACCAGCATCTGCCGCACCGCCGCGCGCAGCGTGAAGAAGGCGCCATCCAGGTTGACGCGCATGGTCTTGCGCCAGACCTCCGCCGTCATCGCATCGAACGGCGCCTTGTTGCCGCCGATGCCGGCGTTGGCAAAGCAGCCATCGATCCGGCCCAGCGCCGCCACGGTTCGTTGCATCGCAGCATCGACCGCCTGCTCGTCGCCCACGTCGCACACCTCGGTGTGCACGCGCCGGCCATGCTGCGCCAGCCGGTCGACGGCGGCGGCGTTCTTGTCCGCGTTGGTGCCCCAGATCGCGATATCCGCGCCGGCCGCGGCCAGGCCCTCGGCAATGCCCAGTCCGATGCCGCCGTTGCCGCCGGTCACCAGGGCCACTTTTCCTGCCAGGTCGAAGGGGTGCTTGCTCATGTCTGTCTCCTCGGATGGTGGGTCGCTGCCTCGACCGGACATTGTTGACTCGTCACGGCACAAAGCTCGTCGTCGGAACCGATGAGTTTGGATGCGTGCGGGCGCACTTTCGGGCCGCTAAGGATTTCCATGATTGACGCTTGCCCTTGCCACCGCTCCGCCCGGCCTGTCGCCATTTCCCGCCCCGCGACGAGGCTGGCCCCAGCGAATCCGGCCAACTGGCCCTATAGCGCCGGATCGGCGCTCACCTATAAAGCCGTGACCTTCAACCCTTTCCTTTCGAGGAGCAGAACCATGCGGTGGATCAAGCGACTTGCGACGTATTTCGCCCTGGCAGCAGCACTGGTGCCAGCCGCCCACGCGCAAAGCAAGGATGTAGTCATTGCTTACCAGGACATGGTGGTGCCCTGGCGTTATGCGCAAGACATGAAGGAGCTGGAGAAGCAGACCGGCTACAAGGTGTCGTTCCGCCAGTTCGGCGGCGGCGGCGACGTGATCCGCGCGATGGCATCGGGCCAGATCGCCATCGGCGAGGCGGGCACTTCGCCGATCGCCTCGGCGCTGTCGCAAGGGCTGGACGTGGAGCTGTTCTGGATCCTGGATGACATCAATGCGGCCGAGGCCATGGTCGCGCGCAACGGCAGCAAGATCGCCAGCATCGCAGACCTGAGGGGCAAGCGCGTGGGCGTGCCGTTCGTGTCGACCACGCACTATCACACGCTGGTCGCGCTGGAGCGCGCCAAGGTCAATCCCAAGGACGTGCGCATCGTCAACATGCGCCCGCCGGAAGTCGCCGCCGCGTGGGAGCGGGGCGACATCGACGCGACCTTTATCTGGGATCCGGTGCTGGCCAAGCTCAAGCAGTCGGGCACGGTGCTGACGACCTCGGGGCAGATCGCCGCCGATACCGGCAAGGCAACCTTCGACGGGATGATCGCCAACAAGAAGTTCGCGCGGGAAAACCCGGAATTCATGGTCAAGCTGGTGCGCGTGCTGGCTGCCGCGGATGACAACTACCGCAAGAACAAGGCGTCATGGACCCCCGACTCTCCGATGGTCAAGGCGGTGGCCAAGGTCTCCGGCGCCAAGGCCGAGACGGTGCCCGCCAGCATGGCGCTGTATGCCTTCCCGACGCTGGAAGAACAGGTCTCGGAGCGCTGGCTCGGTGGCGGCGCGGCGCGCGCGCTGCAGTCGGCGGCGCAGTTCCTGAAGGAGCAAGGGACGATCCAGACGGTGTTGCCGGACTACGGCAAGGGCGTCAATGCGGAATGGGCCAAACGTGCGCTGCGGTAACGCGCGCTGTGTGTGGAACGGCAAGAGCAGCGGAAATCGTCATGAACAAACTTGAAATCGATAACCTCAGCGTGAACTACGGCGCCGCCGGCGGCGCCCGCACGCTGGCCCTGTCGCAGGTCAATCTCACCATGGAGCGCGGCGATTTCGTGGTCGCGCTGGGGGCCTCGGGCTGCGGCAAGACCACGCTGCTGTCGTGCATCGCCGGCTTCATGGAGCCCTCGGAAGGCGAGATCCGGCTGAACGGCAAGGCAGTGCGCGGGCCCGGTGCCGAGCGCGGCGTGGTGTTCCAGAAGCACGCGCTGATGCCGTGGCTGAGCGTGGCCGACAACGTGGCGCTGGGCCTGCGCCTGCGCGGCGTGCCGCGCGCCGAACGCCTGCGCATCGCGCACGAAAAGCTGGCCGCGGTGGGACTGGAAGCGGCGGCGGCCAAGCCCGTCTACCAGCTCTCCGGCGGCATGCAGCAGCGCGTGGGGATCGCGCGCGCGCTGGCGTGCGATCCGGCAGTGATGTTGATGGACGAACCGCTCGGCGCGCTCGACGCACTGACGCGCGAGTCGATCCAGGCGCTGATCCTCAGGCTGTGGGCGAAGGAGCAGAAGATCGTATTCTTCATCACCCACAGCGTGGAAGAGGCGCTGTTCCTGGCGACGCGGCTGATCGTGATGACGCCCTCGCCGGGCCGCATCGCGCATACCTATGAACTGCCCTTCGCGCGCCGCTTCATCGAATGCGGCGATGCCCGCCAGGTCAAGTCCGACCCGGAGTTCATCCGCTACCGCGAAGAGATCGTCGACCTGATCCATGCCACCGCCTGAGGAATTCAAGATGCCCGCTTCCGCTCAACGCATCGAACCCGCGCCGCGCGCCGCGCCTGCCGCCGCGCCTGCCAGCAAGCCGATGAAAGCCGTCTCCGGCTACCGTCTGCCCGGCGAGGGATCAAGCTCGCGCATCTCCACCGTGACCGTGGTAAGCCTGCTGGCGCTGTGGTGGATCGCCAGCCACCTGCGCTGGCTGCCGCCGCTGTTCCTGCCCACGCCGGAGTCGATCGTCACCGCCTTCATCGATGCCTGGCAGGGCAACCTGCAAGGCGGCCAGCCGCTCACCGAGCATTTCGCCGCGAGCATGGTGCGCGTGTTCGGCGCGTTCGGGCTGGCGGTGGTCACGGCGGTGCCGATCGGCGTGCTGATGGGCGTGTCGCGCATCGCGCGCGGCATCTTCGATCCGCCCATCGAGTTCTATCGCCCGCTGCCGCCGCTGGCCTACCTGCCGCTAATCGTGATCTGGTTCGGCATCGACGAGACCTCGAAGGTGCTGCTGATCTTCCTGGCGTGCTTCGCCCCGCTGGCGATGTCGGCGCAGGCTGGGGTGCGCTCGGTGACCATCGAGCAGATCAACGCCGCCTACTCGATGGGCGCCACGCCGTGGCAGGTGGTGCGCCACGTGGTGCTGCCCGCCGCGCTGCCTGACATCCTGACCGGCATGCGCATTGCGATCGGCTTCGGCTGGACCACGCTGGTGGCCGCGGAGATGGTGGCGGCGACAGCCGGCCTGGGGCAGATGGTGCTGAACGCTTCCAACTTCCTGCGTACCGACGTGGTGATCATGGGGATCGTGCTGATCGGGCTGATTGCGTATGTGTTTGATCTGCTGATGCGCAAGATGGCCAAGTGGCTGGTGCCCTGGAAGGGAAGGATGTAAGGCCACCGCGCGGGTTGCACTTCTGCCTAAAAACTGCCGAAGTGCAGGCGCGTCGTTGTCCCGCCGATAGACGCACTCCACATCAACGATGCCAGGTGTTGCGTCAGAGAGAGCCGAACTGATAGTTCGGCTCTCGGTCAGCCGGCCCCTGTTGCAGCGCAACAGTACGCGTATTGCTGCGCTGCAGCCAAGCGTGAAGGAGACTTGTCGGCCGGCCAAGCGCCGGCCGAACCACTTTGCGTGGGCGCAAACGCAAGCTTTGTCACGACGCCGACGCTGGCATATGTCGCTTCCCGCGAATTTCGCCAATAATGCCCTGACAGCCATTGCCGGACGAGAGAGCCACCATGCACGACAGTCCCGATGCCATCCGCACCGTTGCCCTGCTCGGGCATGCAGGTTGCGGCAAGACCTCGCTGGTTGAAGCGCTGCTGCACAAGGGAGGTGCGCTGCACACCCCAGGCAGCGTGGAGCGCGGCTCCACGGTCAGCGACAGCGATCCCCTGGAGCGCAAGTACAAGCGCTCGCTCAGTTCCGCCATCACCCACGTCGACTTCCGCGACACACGCATCTACCTGCTGGACACACCGGGCTACCCCGACTTCTCCGGGCTTGCGATCAGCGCGCTGGCAGCGGTCGAGACCGCCGCCATCGTCATCAATGCGCAGAACGGAATCGAGATGACCACGCGCCGTGCGATGGCGTGGGCGCAGTCCCGGCAGCTATGCCGGATGATCATCATCAACGGCATCGACGGCGAGAAGGTCAACCTGCCGGGGCTGCTGGCCGATATCCAGGAGGCGTTCGGCAAGGAGTGCTTGCCCATCAACCTGCCGGCCGGCAACGGCGGCAAGGTCGTAGACTGCTTCTTCAATCCGGCCGGCGAGTCGGATTTTTTATCGGTGGCGTCGGCGCATGAAGCGCTGATCGACCAGGTCATCGAGATCGATCCGCAGTTGATGGAGCTGTACCTGGAGCAAGGCGAAGCCATCACGCCCGAGCAATTGCACGCCCCGTTCGAGCGCGCACTGCGCGAGGGCCACCTGGTCCCGATCTGCTTTACCTCTGCCGCCACCGGGGCTGGCATCGAGGAACTGCTCGATGTCTTCGTGCGGCTGCTGCCCAATCCCACCGAAGGCAACCCGCCGCTGTACTACCGCGCCACCGGCCAGGACGCCGAAGGCACTGAAAAACGCAAGGCGGTGCGCGCCGAGCCGGTGCCGGACAAGCACGTACTGGCGCATGTGTTCAAGGTGGTGATCGATCCCTATGTCGGCAAGCTGGCGGTGTTCCGCATCCACCAGGGCACGGTTACGCGCGACAGCCAGCTTTATATCGGCGAAGGCCGCCAGCCGTTCAAGGTGGCGCACCTGCTGTTGCTGCAGGGCAAAGAGACGCAGGAAGTGCCGCGCGCCGGCCCGGGCAATATCTGCGCGGTGGCCAAGATCGATGAACTGGGTTTCGACGCGGTGCTGCACGACGCCACCGAGGATGGCGACATCCACCTGACGCCGCTGGAATTCCCTACCCCAATCTACGGCCTGGCGATCGAGCCGGCGCGGCGCGGCAACGAGCAGCGGCTGGCCGAGGTGCTGCACAAGCTGAGCGCCGAAGACCCCTGCCTGCGCGTCGAGCATCCCGCCGGCACCAACGAGACCGTGGTGTTCGGACTGGGCGAGTTCCACCTGCGTTGCGCGCTGGAGCGGCTGACCGAGCAGTACAAGCTGGAAGTCGCCACGCGGCCGCCGAAGATCGCGTATCGCGAGACCATCGCCGGCAAGGCCGAAGGCCACCACCGCCACAAGAAGCAGACCGGCGGCGCCGGCCAGTTCGGCGAAGTGATGCTGCGCGTGGAACCGCTGCCGCGGGGCGCGGGCTTCGATTTTGTCGATGCGGTCAAGGGCGGCGCGATTCCCGGCCAGTTCATTCCCGCGGTGGAAAAAGGCATCCGGCAGGTGCTGGAAAGCGGGCCGCTGGCCGGCTTTGCGATGCAGGACGTGCGCGTGACCGTGTACGACGGCAAGAGCCATCCGGTCGATTCCAAGGAAGTCGCGTTCGCGGCCGCGGGGCGCAAGGCCTTCGTCGACGCGGTGATGAAGGCGCGCCCCAGCGTGCTGGAGCCGATCGTCGATATCGAGGTCACGGTGCCGGGCACCGCGATGGGCGACGTCATCGGCGACCTGTCCGCCAAGCGCGGCCAGGTGCATGGCACCCGCACCGGCGCCGGCAACAGCGTGATCGTTGCCGGCCAGGTGCCGCTGTCGGAGCTGAACGACTACCAGTCGCGGCTGAACAGCATGACCGGCGGACACGGCAGCTACACCATCCAGTTCAGCCACTACGACAACGTGCCGCCGGGGCAGCAAGAGAAGATGGCGTCCCGCCACAAGGCGCAGCAGGACACCGACTGAGCGCGTGCTGGCTCAGTGCTGGCTGGCACCGGCCGCGCCGATGCCGGTCATGGCGCGCACGAACTGCGCGCCGTAGCGCTGGCGTTCGGCGCTCGCCTGCGCCGAACGGTCCAGCACCGACACCAGCCAGGCGGCGGCAAAGGCCAGCGTCATCGAGAACAGCGCGGGGTTGGCATACGGGAAGATCGCCTGCTGGTGCTTGAGGATCCCCACCCACACGGTCGGGCCCAGCACCAGCAGCACCACCGCCGATACCAGCCCCGCCAGGCTGCCGGCCACCGCGCCACGCGTGGTCAGCCCCTTCCAGAACATCGACAGGAACAGCACGGGGAAATTGACCGACGCGGCGATCGCCAGCACCAGCCCGGACAGGAAGGCGATGTTCTGCTTCTCGAACATGACGCCCAGCACCATCGCCAGCAGGCCGATCACCAGCGTGGCGATCTTCGACACACGGATTTCGTCCTTCTCGCTGGCCTGGCCACGGCGGAACACGTTGGCGTAGAGGTCATGCGACACCGCCGAGGCGCCGGACAGCGCCAGGCCCGCCACCACCGCGAGGATGGTCGCGAACGCCACCGCCGAGATAAAGCCGAGGAACAGGTCACCGCCGATCACATGCGACAGGTGCACGGCTACCATGTTGCTGCCGCCAATCAGCTTGCCCGCTGCGTCGCGATAGGCCGGTTCCGCGCCCACCATCACGATCGCGCCGAAGCCCACCACCAGGATCAACACGTAGAAGTAGCCGATGAAGCCGGTGGCGTAGAGCACGGACTTGCGCGCTTCCCTCGCATCCGCCACGGTGAAGAAGCGCATCAGGATGTGCGGCAGGCCGGCGGTGCCGAACATCATGCCGACGCCCAGCGAGATCGCATCGATCGGGTTGGACACCAGCCCGCCCGGCGACAGGATCGCGGCGCCCTTGTCATGCACCTTCGCCGCGCTGGCAAACATGGCCTCGGGGCTGAAGCCGAAATAGGCCAGCACCATCACCGCCATGAAGGTCACGCCGCCAAGCAACAGCAGCGCCTTGATGATCTGCACCCAGGTCGTCGCCAGCATACCGCCGAACATCACATACAGCACCATCAGCGCACCGACGATGACCACCGCCGATTCATAGCTGGTGCCGAACAGCAGCTCGATCAGCTTGCCGGCGCCAACCATCTGCGCGACGAGGTACATGATGACCACGGTCAGCGTGCCGCAGGCGGCGGTGATGCGCACCGGCTTTTGCGCCAGCCGGTACGAGACCACGTCGGCAAACGTGTAGCGGCCCAGGTTGCGCAGGCGTTCGGCGACGATGAACAGGATGATCGGCCAGCCCGCCACCACGCCGAGCGCGTAGATCAGGCCGTCGTAGCCCTTGTCGAACATCATGGCCGAGATGCCGAGGAACGACGCCGCAGACACCATGTCTCCGGCGATTGCCAGGCCGTTCTGGAAGCCGGTGAGACCGCCGCCGGCCGCATAGAAGTCCGACGCCGAGCGCGTGCGCCGCGCGGCCCAGCGCGTGATGCCGAGCGTGAGCAGGACGAACAGCATGAACATCACGATGGCGCTCCAGTTCAGCGGCCGCTGCGCGGCCTCTCCCTGGATTGCGGGGGCCGCGGTGGCGGCGGTGCTGGCGAGCGCGCAGAGGGCCGCGCAGAGGAAACGGTGTACCGGCTTCATGCTTCGCACTCCTTGCGCACGCGTTCGTTGAGCGGGTCCAGGTCGCGGTTGGCGCGGTGGACGTAGATGGCGGTCAGCAGCACGGCGGCGAAGATCACCGCAATGCCGACGGGAATGCCAATCGTCATGACACCTCCGGCGATCGGCGTGCCGAGCGTGGCGGGCGAGAAGGCCAGCAGCAGGATGAAGCCGAAGTAGATCGCCAGCATGACCAGCGTCAGCGACCAGCCCAGGCGCGTGCGGCCGTGGATCAGGCGGATGAAGTCGGGGTGGTTCTGGATGGCTTCCAGTTGTCGCGCGTCCATGGTGTCTCCTTTGGCGCAGGGGGGTGTGGCGGCTCTGGGTGGCCGCCATCGGTTGAGTTTCGTTCGTTACGTCTTAAATGACGCCGGTTTGCTCCCCTCTACCGCTCGCGGGAGAGGGGCCGGGGGTGAGGGCCGGCGTGTGGCAAGCACGATGCGACTACACTTCGTGGAAATTCCCGCCCTCTCCCCCACCCCTCTCCCGCAGGAGGGAGAGGGGAGCGTTTGCCAGGGGCGTTGGTACTGAGCACCGCTGAGCTCCACCGTGCCGGCGGTTTGCTCCCCTCTCCCGCTTGCGGGAGAGGGGAGCGTTTGCCAGGGGCGTTGGTACTAAGCACCGCTGAGCTCCACCATGCCGGCGGTTTGCTCCCCTCTCCCGCTTGCGGGAGAGGGGAGCGTTTGCCAGGGGCGTTGGTACTAAGCACCACAGAGCTCCACCATGCCGGCGGTTTGCTCCCCTCTCCCGCTTGCGGGAGAGGGGCCGGGGGAGAGGGCAGGCCTGTGGCAAGCACGATGCCGTGTCACGCCGTGGATACTCCGGCCCTCTCCCCCACCCCTCTCCCGCGCGCGGGAGAGGGGTGCCTATGCTGGCGATGGTAGTGAAGCGCAGCGCTGTCAGATCGCGCCCACCGGCTGCTCGTGCACGACCTTCGGCCGCATATCCAGCACGCGCCGTGCCTTGCCAACCGTCGTGCGCTCGATCCCCTCGGCCGCCACCACCTGCACCCGCGTGGTCACGCCGACATAGGTCTTGATCTGGTCCTTCAGGTCACGCTCCAGCGCCGCCCGGTCATCCGCCGACAGCGATGCGGACCGCTCCGGCCGCGCCTCGACCCGCACCTCCAGCTTGTCGAGGTGCCCGTCGCGAGTCACCACCAGCTGGTACTGCGGCGCCAGCGCCGGCGCCTTCAGGATCAGTTCCTCGATCTGCGACGGGAACACGTTGACGCCACGGATGATCAGCATGTCATCCGAGCGCCCGGTGATCTTGCCGATGCGGCGCATCGAACGCGAAGTCGGCGGCAGCAGACGCGTCAGGTCGCGCGTGCGGTAGCGGATCACCGGCAGCGCTTCCTTGGTCAGCGAGGTGAACACCAGCTCGCCCTCGGAGCCATCGGGCAACACTTCGCCAGTCACCGGGTCGATGATCTCGGCATAGAAATGGTCTTCCCAGATCACCGGGCCGTCCTTGCTCTCGATGCATTCGCAAGCCACGCCCGGCCCCATCACCTCTGACAGCCCGTAGATGTCCACCGCGTCGATGCCCGCACGCGCCTCGATCTCCGCGCGCATCGCGTCGGTCCAGGGCTCGGCGCCGAAGATGCCGATTTTCAGCGAGCTTTCCGACGGGTCCATCCCCTGGCGCTCCATCTCCTCGATCAGGTTCAGCATGTATGACGGCGTCACCATGATGATATTGGGCTGGAACTCGCGGATCAGCTGTACCTGCTTTTCGGTCTGGCCGCCCGACATCGGGATCACCGTGCAGCCCGCCTTCTCCGCGCCGTAGTGCGCGCCCAGCCCGCCGGTGAACAGCCCGTAGCCATAGCTGACATGGACCAGGTCGCCGGCGCGCCCGCCCGCGGCGCGGATCGATCGCGCCACCACGCTTGCCCAGGTATCGATGTCCTTCGCCGTATAGCCGACCACGGTCGGCTTGCCCGTGGTGCCGCTCGACGCATGCACGCGCGCCACCTGCTCGCGCGGCACCGCGAACATGCCGAACGGATAGTTGTCGCGCAGGTCCTGCTTGGTCAGGAACGGGAATTTCGACAGGTCGGACAGCGACTTCAGGTCGTCCGGATGCCCCCCCGCCGCCTGGAACGCCTTGCGGTAATGCGGCACGTTGTCATAGGCATGGCGCACGCTCCATTTGAGCCGTTGCAACTGCAGCGCCTGCAGTTCGTCGCGGCTGGCGCGCTCGATCGGCTCCAGCTCATTGGGTTGGGGGTTGCGTTGCACCATTGTCTACTCCATCTCGTTATGATGGCGCCGCGTGCGAGGGGGGCTGGCGCCGGGGTACTGCAAGCCTTGCGATCAGATATGCGAACGGCTCTGGACGACGCGGAAGCGGTTGGCAACGAACGCGGCGTCCGACAGCGAGGCATTCGCGGCCGGGTTGGCGCCCGTGGCATGGAAATCGCTGAACGCCGCCGACTGGTTGACGAAGACGCCGCCGGTCAGGTTGAGCGACAGCGCCACCCCGGCGTCTTCCGCGGCATCGCGGATGCTTTCGGTCACGCCGGCATCGGTGGTGTAGGCCGACAGCGTCAGCGCACCGTGCGTCTTCGCGCCGCGGTGCGCCAGTTCAATGCTGTGCGCGGTGCTGTCGGTCGCCACGACGAAGGAGATCGGGCCGAACAGTTCCTGCATGAGCTTCGCTTCGTCGCTGGCATCGACCTTCAGCACCAGCGGCGTGCGGATGCGCGCGCCAGGAAACTCGGGATGCGCCAGCGCGCGGCTGTCGGCAACGATCTCTCCCAGCGCGCGCGACGCTTCGATCCGTTCCACCACGCCGTCGTTCTGGATCGCACCGATCAGTTCCACCGCCTTGGCGGGATCGCCGGTCAGCTTGCTGACGGCTTCGCCGACCGCCGCGGCCACCTGGTCGAAGCTGACGTGCCCTTCCGGCGTATCGATGCCGTCCTTCGGCACGTAGATGTTCTGCGGCGCGGTACACATCTGGCCCGAGTACAGCGACAGCGAGAAGGCGATATTGCGCACCATGCCCTTGAAGTCGGCGGTTGAGTCGATCACGATCTGGTTGACGCCGGCCTTCTCCGTGTACACCTGCGCCTGGTGCGCGTTGCGCTCCAGCCAGTCGCCGTTGGCAGTGCTACCGGTGAAGTCGATCAGGCGCACTTCCGGGCGCAGTGCCAGCTTCGACGCCATGCGCTCGCTTGGGTCGTTGGCCACCAGCGTGACGATATTCGGATCGAAGCCGGCTTCTTCCAGCACTTCACGCGCCACCTCGACGGTGATCGCCAGCGGCAGGATCGCGCCCGGGTGCGGCTTGACCACCACCGCATTGCCGGTCGCCAGGCTGGCGAACAGGCCGGGATATCCGTTCCAGGTCGGGAAGGTGCAGCAGCCGATCACCAGGCCCACGCCGCGCGGAACCACGCTGTAGCGCTTTTCCATGCGCAGCGGTTCATTCTTGCCTTGCGGCTTCTCCCACGTGGCATTCTTGGGGATGCGACGCAGTTCGTCCCAGGCGTAGGCCACGGCTTCCAGGCCGCGGTCCTGCGCGTGCGGGCCGCCAGCCTGGAAGGCCATCATGAAGGCCTGGCCGGTGGTGTGCATGACGGCGTGGGCGATCTCGAAGCTGCGGCGGTTCAGGCGCTGCAGGATTTCCAGCGACACGCCGACCCACGCTTCCGGGCCTGCCTTGCGCCAGGCGGGCATGCCCTTGGCAACGCCGGCAAAGAGCCGGTCGAGGTCAGGCCTGGGATAGGTGACGCCAAGTTCCGGGCCGTACGGCGAGACTTCCTTGCCAGCCTGGCCAATGGTGCCCGGCTGCGACAGCGCAAACGGATGGTTCAGGCGCGCCTCAAAAGCAGCCTTGCCGTCGGTGTTGGCGGATTCGCCATAGACCTTCGGGCTCGGCATTTCCGCGAACGGACTCCAATAGCCGCGCGTGGCGATGGCTTGGGTGGCTTGTTCCAGCAGCGCCTGATGGCGTTCGAAAAACGGATGGGACACGGCTTGCTCCGGGGGCGAGAGTGAATCTGGGTAGTTTGGGTGGCAGGAAGCTTCAGGTGCTTCAGGTGCTTCAGGTTTCCTGGTCGAAATCGATCACCAGCTTGTCGCTGACGGCGTAGCTCTGGCAGCTCAGGATGAAGCCGCGCGCGATTTCGTAGTCTTCCAGCGCGAAGTTGACGTCCATGTCGACCTCGCCTTCGATGCGCTTGCAGCGGCAGGTCGAGCAGACGCCGCCCTTGCATGAGTACGGCAGTTCAATGCCCTGCGCCAGCGCGGCGTCGAGCACGGTTTCCTTGTTCTTTTCCAGCGTGAAGGACCGAGTGCGGCCGTCCTGGATCACGGTCACTTCGCACTGCTGCTGGCCGATCTGCTTGTGCGCATGCGCGGCGGGCCGCGCCGATGGGATGCTGGTGGCGAACAGCTCGCGCTTGATGCGGGTTTTGTCGACGCCGTGGTCGAGCAGCGCCTGCGAGACCTCTTCCATCATCGAGTGCGGGCCGCAGATAAAGGCGACGTCGATGTCCTGCGGCCTGACCCAGTGCTTCAGCAGCGCGTTGACCTTCTCGCCGTCGATGCGGCCATTGAACAGGTCGATGTCGAGCTGCTCGCGGCTGAGTACAAACACCAGGTTGAAGCGCTGCAGGTAGGTGTCCTTCAGGTCTTCCAGTTCTTCCTTGAACAACACCGACGACGACGCACGGTTGCCGTAGAACAGCGTGAAGCGGCTATCCGGCTCCGCCTGCAACGTGGTCTTGATGATCGACAGCATCGGCGTGATGCCGCTGCCGGCGGCGAACGCGACGTAGTGCTTCGCGTGCGTGGCGGACAGCGGCACGTGGAAATGGCCGGATGGCGGCATCACTTCCAGCTTCATGCCCGGCCGCAGTTGCTCGTTGGCCCAGTTGGAGAACAGCCCGCCGTCGACGCGCTTGATCGCCACGCGCAGCTGCGCGTCCTGCACCGCCGAGCAGATCGAATACGAGCGGCGCACGTCCTCGCCATCGATGCCGGTGCGCAGCGTCAGGTGCTGGCCCTGCACGTAGCGGTAGGCGTCGGCCAGTTCGTCGGGCACTGCGAAAGTCACGGCGACCGCATCGCGGGTTTCACGCGTGACCGAGGCTACCGTCAGTTCATGGAATTTGCTCATCTCCCCACCTTCTCTTTCTCAGTGAGCCTTGAAGTAGTCGAACGGCTCCTTGCAGTCGCCGCAGCGGTACAGCGCCTTGCACGCGGTCGAGCCGAACTGGCTGACCAGCCGCGTATGACGCGAGCCGCAGTGTGGGCAGGCCACCACCAGCGCCGCCGGTCCCCTGCCTGCCTTGCGGCTGATGCCGCTGATGTCGATCACCTGCTGCGCCGGCGGCGCGATGCCGTAGCCAGTGAGGCTGGCCTTGCCGCTCGGGGTCATCCAGTCCGTGGTCCATGCGGGCGCCAGCTGGGTCTGCACGCGCACCTTGGCCACGCCCCGCGCGGCGAGCGCGCTTTCAATACCCTCGCGGATCACGGTCATGGCCGGGCAGCCGGAATAGGTCGGCGTGATCGTGACGACGCAGGCGTCACCATCCCATGCAACGTCGCGCACGATGCCAAGATCCACCACGGAAATCACGGGGATTTCCGGGTCCGGCACCGTGTCGAGCCAGGTCCAGACTTGCTCCACTGCGGGACGGTCCAACGCTTGCGCGGTCAAGATGCTCACCACTGCGCGCCGGGATAGGCGCGCTGCAGGAACTGCATCTCGGCCAACAGGCAGCCGAGGTGTTCGGTATGACGGCCGTGGCGGCCGCCGCTCTGCGCCCACTGGTTCGCAGGCACGCGCAACGTGGCTTCTTCCAGCACCTCGCCGACATGGCGCTGCCAGGGCTCGGCGAGCGTCGCGGGATCGGGGATCACGCCTTCGCGTGCCAGCGCGGCCTCGGCCGCATCGGCTTCAAACAGTTCGCCGGTGAACATCCACAGGTCGTCGAACGCATCCTGCATGCGGCGGTGGCTTTCCTCGCTGCCATCGCCCAGGCGCACCACTAGGTCGGCGCTGCGGCGCACGTGGTAGGTCACTTCCTTTAGCGACTTGGCGGCGATTTCAGCAATGCGCGCATCGGTGGAGCGCTGCAGCGCTTCGAGCTGGAAGTAGTGCCACGTATCGAACAGGAACTGGCGCGCCAGCGTATCGGCATAGCTGCCGTTGGGCTGTTCCACCAGCAGCAGGTTGCGGAACTGGTGCGCGTCGCGCAGGAAGGCGAGCTGGTCGGCGGTGCGGCCGGCGCCCTCCACTTCCGCGGCATAGCCCAGCCACAGGCGGGTCTGGCCGACCAGGTCGAGCGCGACGTTGGTCAGCGCGATGTCCTCTTCCAGCGCAGGGCCGCGGCCACACCATTCCGACAGGCGCTGGCCGAGCACCAGCGTGGAATCGCCCAGGCGCAGCAAGGCCTCGTGAAGATGAGCGAGCTTGTGGTTGTCCATGATCCGCGCCGCCTCAGATGTGCTTGACGGCTTCCGGCATCGGGAAGAACGTCGGGTGGCGGTAGACCTTGCTGTTGGCGGGCTCGAACAGCGGACCCTTGTCGCCAGGGCTGCTGGCCATCACGTCGCAGGCCCTGACCACCCACACGCTGACGCCCTCATTACGGCGCGTGTAGACATCGCGAGCGTTGTTGATCGCCATTTCGCCGTCCGGCGCGTGCAGGCTGCCCACGTGCTTGTGGGCCAGGCCGTGCTGGCTGCGGATAAAGATCTCCCAAAGCGGCCACTCTTTCATGGCAACCTCCTGTGTAAAGCGATTCGATGTGGGGGCGGCGCGCCGCGCCGCGGGGATCAGGCGGCGGCTTGCTGCGCCTGCGGGTCTTGCTTTTGGGCGTGGGCGACCAGTGCGTCGCGGAACCACGCGCCGTCATCCCAGGCCTTCACGCGAGTGCGCAGGCGGTCGCGGTTGCACGGGCCGTTGCCCTGAATCACGTTGTAGAACTCGGACCAGTCGATCTCGCCGAAGTCATAGTGGCCGCGTTCCTCGTTCCACTTCAGTTCGGGATCGGGAATGGTCAGGCCCAGGTACTCGGCCTGCGGCACGGTCTGGTCGACCATCTTCTGACGCAGCTCGTCGTTGGAGAACAGCTTGATGCGCCATTGCATCGACTGCGCGCTGTTGGGCGAATCGCCGTCGGATGGGCCGAACATCATCAGCGCGGGCCACCACCAGCGGTTGAGCGCGTCCTGCGCCATCTGCTTCTGCCCGGGCGTGCCGTTGCACAGCTTCAGCAGGATGTCGTAGCCCTGGCGCTGGTGGAACGACTCTTCCTTGCACACGCGCACCATGGCGCGCGCATACGGACCGTACGAGCAGCGGCACAGCGGCACCTGGTTGATGATGGCCGAGCCGTCGACCAGCCAGCCGATCATGCCGATATCGGCCCAGGACAGCGTGGGGTAGTTGAAGATGCTGGAATACTTGGCCTTGCCCGAATGCAGGTCGCCCAGCATCTGGTCGCGCGATACGCCCAGCGTTTCGGCGGCGCTGTACAGGTACAGGCCGTGGCCGGCTTCATCCTGGATCTTGGCCAGCAATACCGCCTTGCGCTCCAGCGTGGGCGCGCGGGTGACCCAGTTGCCTTCCGGCAACTGCCCGACGATTTCCGAGTGCGCGTGCTGCGAGATCTGGCGGACCAGGGTCTTGCGGTAAGCCTCGGGCATCCAGTCCTTGGCCTCGATCTTGATGCCGTCATCCACGCGGGACTGGAACGCGCGCTCCTGCGGGTCCATCTCTTCCATCGCGCGGAGCCTTGTTGCTCCTGTCTCCACCAGCTGTGCGTACATGCCTGCTCCGCTTTTGTTAGGGCTTGATCTGCATCAAGCTCGTCAGTTGCAATGGATGGTAGTGATACAATTTGATTCAAGCAATCAACGTTTGTGTATCACTTTGAGGACCGCGATGGCGACTTCCCGCGACGCAGAACTGCCCTCTGCGCGCATTACCCGGCTGGCGCGCGGGCTCAAGCTGGGCGCCAACTCCCTGCTGGTGACGCTGTACGGCGACGTGGTGGCGCCGCGGCCACAGGCGGTGTGGCTGGGGAGCCTGATCCGCCTCGCGGCACCGTTCGGCATCAATGACCGGCTGGTTCGCACGGCCACGTTCCGGCTGACTGCCGACGATTGGCTGAGCACCACCAGGATCGGACGGCGCAGCTACTACGGGCTGTCTGAAGCCGGCCTGCAACGCGTGCTGCATGCAGGCAAGCGCATCTATGCGGGCGAAGCGCAGGAATGGGATGGCCGCTGGACCCTCGTGATGGTGCGCGGTGACGTACGCGCCACGGTGCGGCAGAAGCTGAAGCGGGAATTGCTGTGGGAGGGCTTCGGCGCGATCGCGCCGGGGGTGATGGCGCATCCCAATGCGGACCTTGGGTCGCTGCGCGAGATCATCGGCGCAGCGCGTGCGCAGGAGTACGTGGCGGTGATGGAGGCAAGCAGCCTGGAAGCGTTCTCGATCCGGCCGTTGCAGGCACTGATGCACCAAACCTTCAAGCTGGGCGATGTGGCGGACGCGTGGCAGGCGCTGCTGCGGCGCTTTTCACCGCTGGCGGAAGAAGCGGCGAAACTACCGCCGGCCGATGCCTATTTCGTCCGGACACTGCTGGTACATGAATACCGGCGCGTGCTGCTGCGCGATCCCAACCTGCCGGAAGCGCTACTGCCGCAGGACTGGCCCGGGCGCACGGCGCGGAAGATGTGCAGCGCGATGTATGGTGCGCTGTTGGCGGCGAGCGAGGATTACCTGCAGCGCACGGTGGAGGTGGCGGAGGGGAAATTGGTGGATGCGGGGAAGGTGTTGCGCAGGCGGTTTGCGCATGGCTGAGCGTTTCGCCTCGCGCCTGTTTGCTCCCCTCTCCCGCTAGCGGGAGAGGGGCCGGGGGAGAGGGCCGGCGTACGTCAAGCACGATGCCGCGCCACTTCGTGGAGATTCCGGCCCTCTCCCCCACCCCTCTCCCGCGCGCGGGCGAGGGGAGCCTGTGCCAGCGGCGATGGCACTGATTGCAGCATCGCGTTTAATACGTCTCCAAATGCAGCCGCCCGTCTCGCTTCAACCCTTCCGCCAGCGTCTCCCAATTCAGTCCCGCCTGCTGCGCCACGTCCCGCAACGCCAGCACCACGCCCTCCTCCATGCTCTTCAGCCCGCAGACATAGAAGTACGTATCCGGTGAAGCCAGCAGCGCCGCCAGGTCCGCCGCGCGCTCGCGCATCAGGTCCTGCACGTACCGCTTGGGCTGCCCCGGCGTGCGCGAAAACGCCAGGTTGATGTCGATGAAATCCTTCGGCAGGTTCTGCAGCGGCCCGAAGTACGGCAGCTCTTCCTTGCTGCGCGCGCCGAAGAACAGCATCAGCTTGCCGCCATCGAACTTGCCGGCCTTGCGCAGCCGCCGGCGCCATTCCGTCATTGCCCGCATCGGTGCGCTGCCGGTGCCCGTGCAGATCATCACGATATTCGAGCGCGGGTGGTTGGGCATCAGGAAGCTGGCGCCAAACGGTCCGATGACTTCCACCTTGTCGCCAACCTTCAGGTCGCACATGTAGTTCGAGCCAACGCCACGCACGGGATTGCCGTCGTGGTCCTGCAGCACGCGCTTGATCGTCAGCGACAGGTTGTTGTAGCCCGGCCGCTCGCCGTTGCGCGCGCTGGCGATGGAGTACTGGCGCGCGTGGTGCGGGCGGCCGCTGGTGTCGGTGCCCGGCGGCACGATGCCGATCGACTGGCCTTCGAGCACCGGGAATGGCGTCGTGCCGAAGTCCAGCACGATGTGGTGCGTGTCGTATTCACGTCCGACATCGGTCACGCGCACATTGCCGGTCACCGTGGCGGTGATGGTCTTGTGCGCGGACTTGGCGCCATAGACGTTGGTGTAGGCATGCGCGGCGGACCAGGGCGGCACGGTGGCGCCGTAGCGCGCGCTGTTGAAGGTCTCTTCGCCGGTGCCGGCGAGCGGTGACGTGGCTGGAATCTCCGGCGCGGCGGTCTGCGTCCCGGCGCCGGGCGCCAGGTCGGCCAGCTGCGCGGGCGAGAGTTCTTCTGGCAGCGTGTCCCAGGTCAGTTGCTCTTCAACGCTGTAGGCGCGCAGTTTCGGCATGTCGCGCCAGTTGTCGATCGAGCCGGTCGGACACGGGGAAATGCAGGCCATGCACAGGTTGCACTTGTCGGCATCGACCACGTAGTTGCGTGAGTCGTGCGTGATCGCGCCAACCGGGCAGGTGGCTTCGCAGGTGTTGCAGCGGATGCAGATCTCGGGATCGATCAGGTGCTGCTTGATGACTTGAATTTCTGCCATGTCCATGGCGGTCTCCAGAATCAGAGTGCTTCGCGGGCACTGCGCTTGAGCTTGCCGAGGCCCGTCGCGGACGCTCCCCTCTCCCGCGCAGTGGGAGAGGGGTGGGGGAGAGGGCCGGAGCTTCAATGAAGTGCAACTCGCCGGTATGCCGGCCACCGCCTGCCCTCTCCCCCGGCCCCTCTCCCGCAAGCGGGAGAGGGGAGCAAACCGGCAGCGTTCGACAGGCAGACGATCAGTTAAACCGCACGTACTCGAAATCCACCGGCTGGCGGTTGATGCCCATGACCGGGGGCGCGATCCAGTTGGCGAACTTGCCCGGCTCGACCACGCGGCCCATCAGGCTGGCGACGAAGGCGCGGTCGCCTTCGGTGGGCAGCCACTGGTCGCGGAAGTCGCGCCATTCGGCGTCAGAGACTACGCGGCCGTCGGGCGATACCTTCACGCCGGCCAGTGCGCCGATATTGCGGTGGAAGGCCTTGTGCGGCACCTTCAGGCGGAACGGGATGCCGGCCTTCTCGATGACCTTGTTCCAGCGCTCGACGCCGCCCATGCTGTCCTTGATGTAGTCGTCGCGCAGCACTTCGTTGAGCGCGTTGAGCATCGGCACTTCCTTCTCGGTCAGCTGGCCGTTCTGCGCCTGCAGGATGCGGTAGGTCTGGCCCTTGAGCACGTGGTCGTCCATGCGCTTGCCTTCTTCATAGCGGCCCTTCAGGCCGGTGCTGTAGAAGGTGGCGGCGTTGCTCGACTCATCGGCGCCGAACAGGTCGATGGTGACGCTGTAGTGGAAGTTCAGGTAGCGCTGCAGGGTCGGCAGGTCGATCACGCCGGCCGCGCGCAGCTTCGCCGGATCTTCGGTCTTCAGTTCGTTCATCACCTGGCAGGTGCGCTGGATCACGCGCGACACGCCGGACTCGCCCACGAACATGTGGTGCGCCTCCTCGGTCAGCATGAACCTGGTGGTGCGTGCCAGCGGATCGAAGGCGCTTTCCGCCAGCGCGCACAGCTGGAACTTGCCGTCGCGGTCGGTGAAGTAGGTGAACATGAAGAACGACAACCAGTCCGGCGTCTGCTCGTTGAACGCCTGCAGGATGCGGGGATTGTCCTCCTGGCCGCTGCGGCGCTCCAGCAGCGCCTCGCCTTCTTCGCGGCCGTCGCGGCCGAAGTACTTGTGCAGCAGGTACACCATCGCCCACAGGTGGCGGCCCTCTTCCACGTTCACCTGAAACAGGTTGCGCAGGTCGTACATGCTGGGCGCGGTCAGGCCCAGGTGGCGCTGCTGCTCCACCGATGCCGGCTCGGTATCGCCCTGGGTCACGATGATGCGGCGCAGGTTGGCGCGATATTCCCCGGGAATGTCCTGCCACGCGTCCTCGCCCTTGTGGTCGCCGAAGTGGATCTTGCGGTTGGCCTCGGCCGGGTTCAGGAAGATGCCCCAGCGGTAGTCCGGCATCTTGACGTGGCCGAAGTGGGCCCAGCCCTGCGGATCGACGCTGATCGCGGTGCGCAGGTAGATGTCATGGGTGTGCGAGCCTTCCGGGCCCATGTCGTTCCACCAGCTCAGGTAGTTGGGCTGCCACTGCTCGAGCGCGCGCTGCAGGGTGCGGTCTTCGCTCAGGTTGACGTTGTTGGGGATCTTGTCGCTGTAGTTGATGCCGGACATGGTGGTCTCCTTCGGGGGACAATTCGGTTGTCGTTTGACGTGGTGGCGGATCAGACGCGGTTCCAGTCGAAGGCGGCCTTGTCGCCCTTGCCGTAGACCTTGAGCGCACCCTTGTCGCCGACGGCGTTGGGGCGCTGGAAGATCCAGTTCTGCCACGCGGTCAGGCGGCCGAAAATGCGGGTGAACATGTTTTCCTGGCCGTTGAAGCGCAGGTTGGCTTCCATGCCGGTGAGCGCGTCGGGCGACATCGCCACGCGTTCTTCCAGCGCGATGCGGACTTCGTCGGTCCAGTCGATATCGTCCGGGTTGGCGGTGACCAGGCCCAGCGCATAGGCGGCATCGGCATCGAGCGGTTGGCCTGCCCTGGCGCGCACCGCATCCAGCGCGGGCTGCTCGTCGTAGAAGCGGCGGCCCAGGCGGCTCTGGCCGGTGGCCATCGGGTACAGGCCGAAGTTGACTTCCGCCACGGTGATCTTCGGCGCGCGCGCCTCGTCGTCGGGCAGCGCCAGGTGGTAGCTGCGGTCGCACGCCAGCGCCAGTTCCAGGAAGGTGCCGGCAAAGCAGGAGTCCGGCTCGATCAGCGCGAACAGGCTGCGCGAGGACACGTCCAGTCGGCTCAGCGTGCGGCGCAGCAGGCCGATGGTCTCGCGCACTAACCAGTGGTCCTTGTGCGCCAGCAGCGTAGCATCGGTGGCCAGCACCGCGGCGGCGTCGCCGCTGGTCTTGATCAGCCAGGTGCCGATATCCAGCTCGTTGGTGCGCATCGACAGGATCGCGTCCTCCAGTTCGCGCGCCAGTTGCAGCGGGTACCAGTTGGCGCCGGCTTGCACGATATCTTCCATGTTCTGCGGCTGCGTGCCCGTCGGCGCCTTCACCGTGAAGGTAGCGGTGCGGCCAGCACGGTCGATTTCCACCGTCACATGCGTGTAGCGCAGCGCATCCGCTTCGAGGGTCCGCTCGATCGGCGCGAGCGCCACGCCCTGTGCATCGGCCGGCCGGTCGCTCTGCGCGGCCAGCGCCAGCGCGCGCTCCTGCACCTTCTGCGCGAACACGGCCGGCTTGGCGATATCGTCGACCAGGCGCCAGTCCTTGGCGCGCTGGCCGCGCACGCCTTCGGTGGTGGTGCAGAAGATGTCGGCCAGGTCATGGCGCACATGGCGCTTGTCGGTCACGCGGGTCAGGCCGCCTGTGCCCGGCAGCACGCCCAGCAGCGGCACTTCCGGCAGGCTCACCGCGGATGAGCGGTCGTCTACCAGCAGGATCTCGTCGCAGGCCAGCGCCAGTTCATAGCCGCCGCCGGCGCAGGCGCCGTTGACCGCGGCCAGGAACTTCAGGCCGCTGTGCTGCGAAGAGTCCTCGATGCCATTGCGGGTCTCGTTGGTGAACTTGCAGAAGTTGACCTTCCACGCGTGGCTGCTGACGCCGAGCATGAAGATATTGGCGCCCGAGCAGAACACCTTGTCCTTGCCGCTGGTGACGACCACGGTACGCACTTCCGGGTGTTCGAAGCGAATGCGGTTGAGCGCATCGTTCAGCTCGATATCGACGCCGAGATCGTAGCTGTTCAGCTTGAGCTTGTAGCCGGGACGCAGGCCGGCGTTCTCGTCGATATCCACCGCCAGCGTGGCGACAGGGCCTTCGAACTTCAGCTTCAGGTGCTTGTACTGGGCGGGGGTGGTCTGGTATTCGACGCGGGGGGCGGTGGTCACGGCGGTGTCTCCTCGATGGAACTGCACCATAGTGCATGAGCTGGAATCTGCTGAAACGAACTATAGTTCATAAAACAGATTTGTATCAAGCATTATTGTGCAGATTTTTGAGGATGCGGCGATCCCATCGCCTTTCCAGTTCATGCGGCGCCTTTGGCGCCATCTGGCAAATGAAAACGGCGGCACCGGAGTGCCGCCGCAGGCGGGAGACTCGGATCAGGCCGGCTCAGCCTTGCATCTGCAGCGCCGTGCGCACCAGCTCGCGCAGCGCCGCGAAGGTTGGCTCCAGCGGCTGCGCACTGGTATTCAGCGAGAACTCCGCCTTGGAATAGAAGGCGGCGCGGCCGGCCAGGATATGGCGCAGGTCTTCCATCGCCTCCTTGCTGGCCGCCATCGGGCGGAAGTCGCCCTGGGCGCGCACCCGCTCCATATGGTCTTCAGCATCGGCCTGCAACCAGACCGTGGTGCAATGGGCCAGCAGCAGGTTGAAGGTGGCGGGGTCGGACACCAGGCCGCCAGGCGTGGCAATGACGGCTTCGGGATAGATCTGGATAGCCTCTTCCACTGCCCGGCGCTCGTAGCGGCGATACGCATTCATGCCGTACAGGCCCTGGATCTCGGCAATGCTGCAGCCGGCGAACTTCTCGATTTCCCGGCTCAGCTCGACGAACGGGAAATCCAGGTCCTCCGCCAGCATGCCGCCCAGCGTGGTCTTGCCGGCGCCGCGCAGGCCGATCAGCGCCACGCGCGGGCTGCGCGCCGCCTGCGCGGCATTCTCGCCGCCGGTGCCGAGCATCTCGCCCACGGCAATGCGCACGCGCCGCAGCGAGGCTTCGTCGCGGTGCTCCAGCAGCTCGCGCAGCAGGACCCATTCCGGCGACGACGTGGTGACGTCGCCCAGCAGCCCGGCCAGCGAACACTGCAGCGCGTCGGCAATGTGCTGCAGCACCAGGATCGAGGCGTTGCCGCTGCCATATTCCAGGTTGGCCAGGTGCCGCTCCGATACCCCGGCGGCCTGCGCCGCGGCCTTGCGGGTCAGGCCACGGCGTGCGCGCAGGTCGCGCACGCGCTCGCCCAGCGCCACCAGGAAGGGGTTCTTTTCCGCGCCGTTGGCGGCGGCCACGCCTGAATCATCTTGCAGGCGCTCATCCCGGGTTAACCCAGATTCATGCAATATAGTGCTTGACATGATTTCCCGGTGGTCCTATTTTTCATACATGCACAATAATGCATGAAGCCTTCGATAGCAATGGCTGAATCAGACGGAGCCCCTGGATGTCCCCCACCCTGTCCCCAATGCAGTTCCGCGAGCAGATTGCGCAACTTACCGCCCAACTTGCCGGCCGGCCGCTCGATGCCGCACTGGACGCCTGGCTCAATGCCGAGCATGGCCCCGGCGGCCCCACCTACCAACAACTGAAGGCAAGCTGCCAGGCTGGCGTGGCCGAAGGCTGGCTGTGCGACCGCGAAGGCGGCGGCATCCGTTACGGCCGCATCCTCAAGCCCGCCGTCGACCTGCACGGCTTTTCGGTCGACGTGGTCGACATGCAGGACATTGCCGGTCCGCACCATACGCATCCCAACGGCGAGATCGACCTGATCATGCCGCTGGATGGCGACGCGCAATTCGATGGCCGCCCTGCCGGCTGGCTGGTCTGCCCGCCGGGCAGCGCGCACCGGCCCACCGTCAGCAACGGCCGCGCGCTGGTGCTCTACCTGCTGCCGGAAGGCCGCATCGACTTCACCCGCTGAGGACTGCCATGACCGAACTGCTTTCCAACTACCTCGGCGGCAAGTGGCAGGCCGGCAGCGGTGCCGGCACGCCGCTGTTCGATCCCGTACTGGGCGATGAACTCGTGCGTGTCGATGCGACCGGCATGGACCTCGCCGCCGGCTTTGCCTTCGCGCGCGAACAGGGCGGCGCCGCGCTGCGCGCGCTCACCTATCGCCAGCGTGCCGCGCTGCTTGGTGAAATCGTCAAGGTGCTGCAGGCCAACCGCGATGCCTATTACGAAATCGCGACCGCGAACAGCGGCACCGTGAAAAATGACTCTGCCGTCGATATCGATGGCGGCATCTTTACGCTCGGCACGTATGCGAAGCTGGGCGATTCGCTCGGCGATCGCCGCTACCTCCTCGACGGCGAGGCCGCGCGGCTGGGCAAGGACCCGCTGTTCCAGTCGCAGCATGTGCTGGTGCCGACGCGCGGCGTGGCGCTGTTCATCAATGCCTTCAACTTCCCGAGCTGGGGACTGTGGGAGAAGGCTGCCCCTGCGCTGCTGGCGGGCGTGCCGGTCATCGTCAAACCCGCCACCGCCACGGCCTGGCTGACCCAGCGCATGGTGCGCAACGTGATCGAGGCCGGCGTGCTGCCGGCGGGCGCGCTGTCCGTCATCTGCGGCAGTTCGGCGGGATTGCTGGATCAGCTGCAGCCATTCGACGTGGTGTCGTTCACCGGCTCGGCCGATACCGCGGCGGTGATCCGCTCGCATGCGGCCATCGCGCAACGCTCGGTGCGCGTGAATATCGAAGCGGACAGCATCAACAGCGCGTTGCTGCTGCCGCAGGCGGGGCCCGACTCCGCCGCGTTCGACCTGCTGGTGAAGGAAGTGGTGCGCGAAATGACGGTCAAGTCCGGGCAGAAATGCACCGCGATCCGCCGCGTGTTCGTGCCCGAGGCGCTCTACGGGCAGGCCGCCGAAGCGATCGGCGCACGGCTGTCCAAAATCACTGTCGGCAATCCGCGCAACGACTCCGTGCGCATGGGCGCGCTGGTCAGCCGCGCGCAGTTCGATGCGGTCACCGAAGGGCTTGCGGCATTGCGCCGGCACGCGCAGGTGCTGCACGACGGCACGCAGCAGCCGCTGGTCGACGCCGATCCGGCCGTGGCCTGCTGCATCGGGCCGACGCTGCTCGGCGTCAGCGATGCCGATGCCGCCGCGTCGGTGCACGACACCGAGGTGTTCGGCCCCGTGGCAACGCTGCTGCCTTACCGCCCGGACGACAATTGCGAGCACGCCCTGGCGCTGGTGCGCCGCGGCCAGGGTTCGCTGGTGACTTCGCTCTATGGCAGCGATGCCGCCGCGCTCGGCGCCGCCGCGATCGAACTGGCCGACAGTCACGGCCGCGTCCACGTGATCTCTCCCGACGTCGCGCAGCTGCACACCGGCCACGGCAACGTCATGCCGCAATCGCTGCATGGCGGCCCAGGCCGCGCCGGCGGCGGCGAGGAACTGGGCGGCCTGCGCGCGCTGCATTTTTACCATCGCCGCAGCGCGGTCCAGGCCAGCACCGAGGTACTCGGCACGCTGGCCTGACTGCCGGCCGCTCCGGCCGCTCCGGTCGATTCGCACTTACCGCGCCGCCCTCGCATGGACGGCGCGCAGCACACCGTACACCAGTCACGGGGAGACAAGCATGACCGCCACCACCACAGACGTCCCGGTGCAGCCGCCGGGCGCGTCCTTCAACTTTGCCGCGCACCTGCTGGCGTGCAATGCCGGGCGCCCGGACAAGATCGCTTATATCGATGACGATGGCCGCCTCACCTACGGCGAGCTGGCACAGCAGGCGCGGCGCGTGGCCGCCGCGCTGCTCGGCGCCGGCGTGCGCCGCGAGGAACGCGTGCTGCTGCTGATGCACGATTGCACCGACTGGCCAGTGAGTTTCCTGGGTGCGATGTACGCCGGCATCGTGCCGGTGGCCGTCAACACGCTGCTGACCACGGATGACTACGTCTACATGCTGCAGCACAGCCGCGCGCAGGCGGTGCTGGTGTCGGCAGCGCTGCTGCCGGTGCTGCAGGACGCGCTCGCGCGGCCCGGGCATGAGGTGGGCAAGGTGTTCGTGTCGCGCACGCAAGGCCCGTTGCCTGAAGGCATGGTGTCGCTCGATACGGTGCTCGCCGCGCAAACCCCGCTCGCCGTGCCCGCCGCAACCGGTTGCGACGATCCGGGCTTCTGGCTGTATTCGTCAGGCTCGACCGGACAGCCCAAGGGCGTGGTGCACAGCCACGGCAACCCGTACTGGACCGCCGCGCTCTACGCCGGTCCGGTGCTGGGCCTGCGCGAGGACGACATCTGCTTCTCCGCGGCCAAGCTGTACTTCGCCTACGGTCTCGGCAATGGCCTGAGCTTTCCGTTGAGCGTTGGCGCAACGGTGGTGCTGATGGCCGAGCGGCCCACGCCCGAGGCCACCTTCCGCCGCTGGCTGGATCACAAACCCACGGTGTTCTTCGGTGCGCCCACCGGCTACGCCGGCATGCTCGCCAATCCTGCACTGCCCGCGCGCGCGGACGTGGCGCTGCGGCTGTGCTCGTCGGCCGGCGAAGCGTTGCCCGCCGAGATCGGCCAGCGCTTCACCGCGCATTTCGGCTGCGAGATCATCGACGGCATCGGCTCCACCGAAATGCTGCATATCTTCCTCTCCAACCGCCCCGGCCAGGTGCGCTACGGCACCACGGGCTGGCCGGTGCCGGGCTACTCGATTGAGTTGCGCGACGAATCCGGCCAGCCCGTTCGCGACGGCGAGATCGGCGACCTCTATATCCAGGGCCCAAGCGCCGCCATGATGTACTGGGCCAACCGCGAGAAATCGCGCGAGACCTTCCGCGGTGGCTGGACCAAGAGCGGCGACAAGTACGTACGCAACGCGGACGGCACCTACAGCTACGCCGGGCGCAGCGACGACATGCTCAAGGTGAGCGGCATCTATGTCTCGCCGTTCGAGGTCGAGGCCACGCTGGTGCAGCATCCCGCCGTGCTGGAAGCAGCGGTGGTCGGCGTGCCGGACCAGGAGGGACTGGTCAAGACCAAGGCCTTCGTGGTGCTGAAGTCCGGCGCGCACCTGGGCGACGCCGAGCTGAAGGCCTTCGTCAAGGAGCGGCTGGCCGCGTACAAATACCCGCGTGCGATCGAGTTCGTCGACACGCTGCCCAAGACCGCCACGGGCAAGATCCAGCGCTTCGTGCTGCGCGAGCGCGAACTGAAGGCCGCCGCAGAGCGCGCCGTTGCAGTGGCGTAAGCACGCGCCATCCCACCCTACCGGAGACAACCATGCGTCAGATCGATGTCCACCAGCTGGCCGACGAGGCCCGCTTCAACCGCTTCCATGCGCAGATCCTGTTCTGGTGCGCCCTGATCATCATCTTCGACGGCTACGATCTGGCCGTCGCTGGCATCGCGCTGCCGTCGATCATGAAGGAGATGGGCGTGACCGCCACCAGCGCGGGCTTCATGGTCAGTTCGGCGCTGTTCGGCATGATGTTCGGCGCGATCTTCCTTGGCACCGTGGCCGACCGCATCGGCCGCCGGCGCGCCATCGCCATCTGCATCGGGCTGTTTAGCGTGTTCACGGCGGCGGCTGGTTTTACCAGCGATCCGGTCACGTTCAGCGTCACGCGCTTCCTGGCAGGGCTGGGCATCGGCGGCGTAATGCCCAACGTGGTGGCACAGATGACCGAGTACTCGCCGCGCAAGCTGCGCGGCACGCTGGTGACGTTGATGTTCAGCGGCTATTCGGTCGGCGGCATGCTGGCGGCGCTGCTGGGCAAGGGCCTGATCGAGAGCTACGGGTGGCAGTCGGTGTTCCTGGCCGCCGGGTTGCCGGTGCTGCTGATCCCGCTGGTGCTGCGCGCGCTGCCGGAATCGATGCCCTATCTCATTCGCACCAATCAGACCGCCACGCTGCAGGCCGTGGTATCGCGGCTGGTGCCGTCGCACCGCCCGCAGGCCGGCGACCTTTTCATGCTGCCCGCCGACGACAAAGCCGGAAGCGCGCCGATCCGCCGCCTGTTCCAGGACGGCCGCGGCTTCAGCACCGCCATGTTCTGGGTCGCGTTCTTCATGTGCCTGTTTATGGTGTATGCGCTCAGCTCGTGGCTGACCAAGCTGATGGCCGCCGCCGGCTACAGCCTGGGCTCCGCGCTGACCTTCGTGCTGGTGCTGAACTTCGGCGCGATGATCGGCGCCGTCGGCGGCGGCTGGCTGGCTGACCGCCTGCCGATCAAGCATGTGCTGATCGGCATGTACACGCTGGCCGCGATCTCGATCACGCTGCTGGGCTACCCGATGCCGACCGCCGCGCTGTTCGTGGTGGTGGGGCTGGCCGGCGCCTCGACCATCGGCACGCAGATCGTCACCTATGCCTACGCTGGCCAGTTCTACCCGATGGCGGTGCGCGGCACCGGCATCGGCTGGGCCTCGGGCGTGGGCCGCAGCGGCGCGATCCTGGCGCCGATCGTGATCGGCGTGCTGGTGGGGATGTCGCTGCCGCTGCAGCAGAACTTCATGGCCATGGCGATCCCCGCGGTGGTCGCGGTGCTGGCGGTGTCGCTGATCAACCACCGCCGGTCGGCCTCGGCGCAGGGCGAGGTTGAGCGGGCGGCTGTGGGGGCTGCGGTCAAGCAGGCTTGAGTTTGCTTTCGCTCGCCGGCATAACCACGCCTTGCCCTCTCTCCCTGCCCCTCTCCCGCAAACGGGAGAGGGGCGCAAACCGAGGGAAGCAAGCCGTCGGCACGCCCGGCGTGCATTGCGGATTATTTCCCGCCCTTCACCGTCGTATATGCCGTAATCAGGTTGCGGTAATCCGGGATATGGTTCGAGAACAGCGTCCCCAGCCCTTCGATATCGTTGCGCCAGTCGCGGTGCAGCTCGCATGCCACGCCGAACCACGTCATCAGTTGCGCACCGGCCTCTGACATGCGGCGCCACGCGGAATCGCGGGTGATTTCGTTGAAGGTGCCGGAAGCATCGGTCACGACAAAGACCTCGAAGCCTTCTTCGATCGCCGACAGCGCCGGGAATGCCACGCAGACTTCGGTGACCACGCCCGCGATCAGCAACTGCTTCTTGCCGGTGGCGCGCACCGCCGCAACAAAGTCTTCGTTGTCCCAGGCATTGATCTGGCCCGGCCGCGGGATGAACGGCGCGTCGGGAAACATCTGCTTCAGCTCAGGCACCAGCGGACCGTTGGGGCCGTCTTCGAAGCTGGTGGTCAGGATGGTCGGCAGTTTGAAATACTTGGCCAGGTCCGCCAATGCCAGCACGTTGTTCTTGAACTTGTCGGGCTCGATATCCCGGACCAGCGACAGCAGGCCAGCCTGGTGGTCGACCATCAGGACGGCTGCCTGGTTCTTGTCCAGGCGCTTGTAGGTCTTGCTCATGGCGTGCTCCTGTGAAAACGGGCACGGCCGGAGGATTGCTCACGGCCGTTCCCAGGGTTGAAAAGCCCTTAGCCGTGGCGCCAGCGCCGCGGACCCCAACTGTGTGGCAAAAGCATAGGTCTTGGCAGATGGCCCCGGTAGGCTCGAAAATCTGCCCTCAGCGTCCTATTGGCAGGACGACAGGAGCCGCCGTTGCATCCAGACCTCAATGACCTGTACTACTTCGCGCAGGTAGTCGACCACCAGGGCTTTGCGCCAGCGGGGCGCGTGCTCGGCATCCCCAAGTCCAAGCTGAGCCGGCGCGTGGCCGTGCTGGAGGAGCGGCTGGGCGTGCGCCTGATCCAGCGCTCGACGCGCCGCTTTTCCGTGACCGAACTCGGCCAGACCTACTACGCGCACTGCAAGGCGATGCTGGTCGAAGCGGAGGCAGCCGAGAGCGCGATCGAGCGCACGCGCGCCGAACCCAGCGGCCTGGTGCGCATGACTTGCCCGGTGGCGTTGCTGCATGCCCGCGTGGGCGAAATGCTTGCGGATTTCATGGCCGCCAACCCGAAGGTCACGGTGCACCTGGAGGCCACCAACCGCCGCGTGGACGTGGTCGCCGAAGGCGTGGACCTGGCCATCCGCGTGCGCGTGCCACCGCTGGAAGACAGTGACCTGGTGATGCGCGTGCTGGCCGAGCGTGCGTGGTGCATCGTGGCCAGCCCCAGGCTGCTGGAGGGCCGGCCGCCGCTGTTGACGCCGCCCGACCTGAACCCGCTGCCGACGCTGGACCTGGGCCCGCCGCGTCCCACGCATGTGTGGGCGCTGCACGGCCCCGACGGCGCCAGTGCCGAACTGCACCACAAGCCCCGGCTGGTCACCGACGACATGATCATGCTGCGCACCGCCGCGGTGGCCGGCGCCGGGCTGGTGCAACTGCCGGTGATGATGCTCGGCGACGAACTGCGCAGCGGCCGCCTGGTCAGGGTGCTGCCCGGCTGGTCGATCAAGGGCGGCGTGATCCACGCGGTGTTTCCGTCGCGGCGGGGATTGCTTCCGTCAGTGCGGGAGCTGATCGACTTCCTGTCGCAGCGCTTCGCGCAGATCAGCGAAACCTGAGCGTCGGAGCGGCTTCCACGGGGTGCTCTGCCCGGCATGCGGGCAGGACCGGCGCAGAAGTGGTATCATCCGGGTTCCTACGCATGGATCGGGCAACGCCCGAGGCCAGTGCGCCCGCCGCAAGACAATCCCACAAGAAGCATATCGGCGGCGGTCCGGGCTTGATCCCGGCATTCCCTGGGCGGCATCGCCCATCACCCTACCCGACCGGCGGCACGTCCGCTCCGCAACCACTGCGCCCCTTGTAGCGCGCCGGCTTGCGCAGGCATGGTCCACTTCCCGCCAGACTCCCCGCTTGCGCCGTGCGCGAGCCCCGACGCTGGCCTACAGCAACGGCGAACGGTCGCCACCCTGCGCCGCCTGCATCGCACCGATGCACCGCGCCGCCCGCGGCCGCGCCTCATGAACAGGCACACATTGAAGCAAAGCAACCACAACCACCATCAACGCCAGGACAACAGCCGCATCCACAACCCGTACACCGTTTCGGTCTACCCGATCCAGCAGGAACCGGGCCTCTGGTTCGCGACCTACATGATCGCCGAATACCGCAACGGGGCCGAGCGCATCGTCGCCAACGTGGCCATGCGCCACGACACGCATCGCTCGGAAGCCCGCGCGCGCCAGTCAGCCCGCCGCGCGGGCGAGCGCGCCGCGGCGCGGCTGCGCCTGCAGTAACGCCTAACCCCCGGCCGCAGGGCCGTCACAACAGCGTGCGCCTTGCCGGCGCCGCTCACGCAAGGAGCCTCCTTGGCTAAAGAAGAACTGGTGGAATTTGGCGGCAAGGTATCGGAAGTCCTGCCGGACAACCGTTTCCGAGTGATCCTGGAAAACGGGTTCGAAGTCTGGGCCTATTCGTCCGGCCGCCTGAAGAAAAACCGCATCCGCGTGTTGGCGGGCGACCGCGTCACGCTGGAAATGTCGCCATACGACCTGACCAAGGGCCGTATCAACTATCGACACAAGTCGTAGTCGGCATGCTTCGCCACGGCACGCGCCGCAGCGGCGCATGCCGTCCCGCAATGATCAACCTCACCGCAAGGAGAACCGACCATGTCGATCATCGAAGAATGGGAATTGCTGCACCTGACGCCGGACGGCTGGCAGGCAGGCACGTACCGGCATACCCCGTGGCAGGAGGTACAGATCGAGCCGCCGGCGGCCGGCGTACTGACAGTGAGGCGCCACGTCACGGCCACTTATTGCGGCCCGTCGCGCGCGGTTGAAGACCGTACCCCCGAAATCACCGATATGGCACTGATCGAAGCACTGCTGGAGCGCCACGGCGCCCCGGTGTTCAAGATCTGACTGAAGTCCTGCCGCGTGCCGGCACGAACGGCCTGAGCGCCTCCGAGCGCCGCCTCAGCCCACCACGCGCACATGCGGCCGTCCCGTCCGGACGCCGCTGCCGACCGGCCTCAGTTCGCCGTCCCATGGCACGGCGCCGAGGTCCAGCACATAGTCGCCCTCTCGCGTCTTGTCATGCAGATGGTCGCGCACCACCTGGCCGATGGCCAGCCGGCACAGCGCTTCGCCGCTGGCGGCAAGCTTGCCCTGCAATGCATCTGCTTCGGCCAGCACGGCAAAGGCGCGCCGCCCGGCGCCGACAAAGCTGGTGAAGAGCACGCCGGTGGGCCGCTCCGCATCGATGAAGCAGACTGCGACGTGGTAGGTGATGCCCTTGCCCTCGCCGGGCAACGTGCAAAGAAAACCGGATGATCCCGAACGCATGTCCATGAACGAATTCCCTGCTGGCTGACGGATGCTGTCGCGCTCGGCGGCGCCAGGCGGCATCGTGCCGCGTTGATGGGGAGAAATATTCCTATTGCGCCGTGACCAGCGACACGCCCGGCACGGCGCCGTTGATGATCTCTTCCGCATAGCGCAGTGCGCCGCGGCGCGCGCCGCCCACGTTGTCCCAGGGCGCAGCATCCAGGCGGAACGTGCGTGCCTGCGCGCCATCGGGCGATTCGCCGGCCAGGCAGATCACCACGGCGGCATCGAACGAACGGTCGGGTCTGGGCTCTGGCCACACCCGCGCGACAGCATGCTTGTACACCAGGGGATAGACGTCATATCCCTTGTAAGTCGCAGCTGGATAAACATCCATGACAGCCTCCGCCGGTTTGGTGGTGTTGCCCTCACTCTACGCCTGTTGCAGGGTCAGCAGTGGCTTTATTTCACGCCGGTGGAAAAGCCGCCCCAGAAAACAAAAAAGCTCCGCGCTGGCGGAGCTTTTTGACTGAACTGGCGCCGGAGCGCTCAGTGCAATGCGGGTCGGCTAGACTCAGATCGGCTCGATCTTGGTCGCGGCCGGGCCCTTCTGGCCAACACCGGCGACGTAGCGAACCTTCTGGCCTTCTTGCAGCGACTTGAAACCGCTGCCCTGAATTTCGGAGAAGTGCGCGAACAGGTCGTTGCCGCCTGCGTCAGGGGTAATGAAGCCAAAACCCTTAGAATCGTTGAACCACTTGACGGTACCGGTTTCCATGTTGAATTCCTCAATAGGTATTTCTTGCCAGGCAAAAGCGCCGGCAAGGCATGACGATCAAGGAAGTAACTTGGAGAAAAAGTGGCGCCGTGTGGGCAAGCACCTGGACTTCGAGATTGCTGCTTGATAGATCCTGCATCCGCATTTATACAGGTGCCCCTGCTCCTAGTCAACGGACTTCGGCAGTTCAGCAGGAAATTGCGGCAATAAGCGGCGCACGCGCTTGTTGCGGGCCGCACTGCCCGTGCGTGCTAAAGTGCCGCATCGAACGGACAAGACCGGATGACACTCTGCACTGCCTGCCAGGCCATCGAACGCCACCGGCGCGGCGCCCCCGGGCACGCCGCGCTGCGTATTACCGATACGCAACGCATCAAGCCACCCGGGTCAGCCGCGGTGACCATCAGTACCTTTGTGTGCCAGGACTGCGGCGCGCTATGGACCTACCGGGACCAGAAAAGCGGCACGGAACAAGGTTGGGACGTGCAGCGGGAAACTTAGCCCGGCCCGGAAAAGAAAAAACCCCGGGGAGCTTGTCCCCGGGGTTGCGATCCTGCCGGCCCGCCACGCGGGCCGGCGCCGATCAGGCTGCGACGGACGCCAGCGCGGCGTTCAGCGTCTGGCTCGGGCGCATCGCTGCGCTGAGCTTCGCCGTGTCCGGCTGGTAGTAGCCACCGATGTCGACCGGCTTGCCTTGCACCGCAGCCAGCTCGGCCACGATGTTCTGCTCGTTGTCGGTCAGCGTCTTGGCCAGCGGCGCGAACTTGGCGGCCAGTTCCGCGTCGTCCGACTGGGCGGCCAGTTCCTGGGCCCAGTACATCGCCAGGTAGAACTGGCTGCCGCGGTTGTCCAGCTGGCCGGTCTTGGGCGACGGGCTCTTGTTGTTGTCGAGCAGCTTGCCAGTGGCGGCATCCAGCGTCTTGGCCAGGATCTTGGCGCGGGCATTGCCGGTCTTGATGCCGACGTCTTCCAGCGACACCGCCAGCGCCAGGAACTCGCCCAGCGAATCCCAGCGCAGGTGGTTTTCTTCCACCAGCTGCTTGACGTGCTTCGGTGCCGAGCCGCCGGCGCCGGTTTCATACATGCCGCCGCCGGCCATCAGCGGAACGATCGACAGCATCTTGGCGCTGGTGCCCAGTTCCATGATCGGGAACAGGTCGGTCAGGTAATCGCGCAGGATGTTGCCGGTCACCGAGATGGTGTCCAGGCCGCGGATCACGCGTTCCAGCGTGTAGCGCATGGCGCGCACCTGCGACATGATCTGGATGTCCAGGCCGTTGGTGTCGTAGTCCTTCAGGTAGGCCTCGACCTTCTTGATCAGCTCGGCCTCGTGCGGACGGTACGGGTCCAGCCAGAACACGGCCGGCATGCCCGAGTTGCGCGCGCGCGTGACGGCCAGCTTGACCCAGTCGCGGATCGGTGCGTCCTTGACCTGGCACATGCGCCAGATGTCGCCCTGCTCGACATTCTGCGTCAGCAGCACTTCACCGGTGGCCAGGTCGACGATGTTGGCAACGCCGTCTTCGGAGATCTCGAAGGTCTTGTCGTGCGAGCCGTATTCCTCGGCCTTCTGTGCCATCAGGCCGACGTTCGGCACCGTGCCCATGGTGGTCGGGTCGAAGTTGCCGTTGGTCTTGCAGAAGTTGATGATCTCTTGATAGATCCGGGCAAAGGTGCTTTCCGGGATCACGGCCTTGGTGTCCTTCGGACGGCCGTCAGCGCCCCACATCTTGCCGCCGATGCGGATCATGGCCGGCATCGACGCATCGACGATCACGTCGTTCGGTGCGTGCAGGTTCGAGATGCCCTTGGCCGAATCCACCATCGCCAGTTCCGGGCGATGCTCGTGGCAGGCGTGCAGGTCGCGGATGATCTCTTCGCGCTTGGAGCTCGGCAGCGACTCGATCTTCTCGTACAGGTTGACCAGGCCGTTGTTGACGTTCACGCCCAGTTCGTCGAACAGCGCGCCGTGCTTGGCGAAGGCTTCCTTGTAGAAGATCTTGACGGCGTGGCCGAACACGATCGGGTGCGACACCTTCATCATGGTCGCCTTGACGTGCAGCGACAGCATCACGCCGGTGGCGCGGGCATCTTCGAACTGCTCTTCATAGAAGGCGCACAGGGCCTTCTTGCTCATGAACATGCTGTCGATGATCTCGCCGTCCTGCAGCGCGACCTTGGGCTTGAGCACGATGGTCTTGCCGCTCTTGGTGATCAGCTCCATCTTGACGTCGCGCGCGCGGTCCAGCGTCAGCGATTTCTCGCCATGGTAGAAGTCGCCGTGCTTCATGTGGGCCACGTGCGTGCGCGAGGCCATGCTCCACTCGCCCATGCTGTGCGGGTGCTTGCGCGCGTAGTTCTTGACCGCGGCCGGGGCGCGGCGGTCGGAGTTGCCTTCGCGCAGGACCGGGTTCACGGCCGAGCCCAGGCACTTGGAATAGCGCTTCTGGATGGCCTTCTCTTCGTCGGTCTTCGGGTCTTCCGGATAGTCCGGCACCTTGTAGCCCTTGCCCTGCAGCTCGCGGATGGCGCTGACCAGCTGGTGCACCGAGGCGCTGATGTTGGGCAGCTTGATGATGTTGGTTTCCGGCAGCTGCGTCAGCTTGCCCAGTTCGGCCAGGTTGTCCGGCACGCGCTGTGCTTCGGTCAGGAATTCGGGGAACTCGCCCAGGATACGGCCCGCCACCGAGATGTCGCTGGTGGTGACGTTGATGCCGGCCGGCTTGGTGAAGGTCTGGATGATCGGGAGGAACGCACTGGTCGCCAGCAGCGGAGCTTCGTCGGTCAGCGTGTAGATGATGGTGGGTTGCTGGTTACTCATTGCTTCTCTCAGATCCTCTATCGGTGGGTGGGATATCTGCCTGCCGGGTCACAGCAGGGCAACAAACTAGGCGAAAGATAGAATTTTGCCTCAGTTTGCTTTCAGGAGTCTGAAAACCACCGTTTTTTGCGCGGCAATCGGGCAGAAAATCGGGCCCGCGCCCGGCCTGTGGCGCCCGGTTTCGTCCGTTGCACCCGAACGGTGCCGCTCAGGCACTCAAATTTACATTTCGGGACAAAGTGTCTTCGGGCCGCCAATCCTCGAAGTGCGCCCGACGTATCACAGAGTTGTCAAACTTGGCCCCGACAATGTCCGCTTTTGTCCTTTCAACGCCAAGGAACCGATCATGTCCCGACCTTTGCCTGCCCTGCCGCTGGCCCGGCTTGCCGTGGCCGCCGCGCTGCTGGGCGCCCTGCCGGCGTGGGCCGATGCGCCCGAAGCCTTCCCCGCCACGCTCGCCGGCCATGCGGTGCTGCCCGCGCAAACCCTGCTGGCCGCGCCCAAGGATGCTCCGGCAGACTTGCAGGTCAGCGGCAAGTTCACCACCGCGCAGCGCACCGAGGCGCCGGGCACGATCGAAGGCAAGTCCAACGGCCGGCCGACCGGCGTCTCGCTGCCGTTCCGCGGCCAGCCGGCGCAGGGGCATTCCGGCATCAAGCGCATGGCCGACGGCAGCTTCTGGCTGCTGACCGACAACGGCGCGGGCGCCAAGGCCAACTCGCCTGACTTCATGCTGTACCTGAACCAGTACAAGGTGGATTTCGGCACCGGCCAGTTCCGGCGGCTGAAGACGATCTTCCTGCACGATCCGGACAAGAAGGTGCCGTTCCGCATCGTTCATGAGGGCACGAAGCAGCGCTACCTGACGGGTTCGGACTTCGATACAGAGAGCTTCCAGTTCGCGGGTGGCGCCATCTGGATCGGCGACGAGTTCGGTCCGTTCCTGATCAAGGCCGACATGAACGGCAAGGTGCTGGCGGTGTTCGAAGCCATGGTCGACGGCAAGGTGGTGCGCTCGCCCGACCATCCGGCGGTGACCACCCCCGGCGCGCCGGACGCTGGCATCAAGTTCCAGGTAAAGCGTTCGAAGGGCTTCGAGGGCATGGCCGCGTCGCCCGATGGCAGCAAGCTGTATGCATTGCTGGAAGGCGCGCTGTGGAACGAGGCCTCCAGAGCGAAGGCGGCAAACCCTACCTGCGCGTGCTGGAATTCGACGTGAAGCAGCAGGCCTGGACCGGTCGCCACTGGAAGTACGTGCTGGAAGGCCCGAGCCACGCCATCGGCGACTTCAACATGATCGACGCCAGCAACGGCCTGATCATCGAACGCGACAACGGCGAGGGCACGCCGGACAAGGCCTGCCCGGCCGGGCAGAAGCGGCCGGACTGCTTCGATGATGTGGCGAAGTTCAAGCGGGTCTACAAGGTCGAAATGACCGACGCCAATGCCGGCGGGCCGGTGCGCAAAATCGGCTATGTCGACCTGCTCCGTATTGCCGACCCGGGCAAGCTGGCGCGCAAGCCTCTGACCGATGGTGTGCTGGCGTTCCCGTTCTTTACCATCGAGAATGTCGAGGTGGTCGACGCCACGCATATCGTGGTCGGCAACGACAACAACCTGCCATTCAGCAGCAGCCGCGAACCGAATCGCGCGGATGACAATGAGCTGGTGTTGCTGGAGGTGGGGGAGTTTTTGAAGGCGCGGTAAGGCCGTCCGAACGCTGACGCACTGAGGGCGTTCTCCCCTCTCCCGCATGCGGGAGAGGGGTTGGGGGAGAGGGCCGGCGCGTGGCAAGCACGACGCCGCGTCACTTCGTGGAAACGCTGCCCTCTCCCCTGCCCCTCTCCCTGAGGGAGAGGGGAGAAAACCAGCGGCTCGCCGTCAGGCCGCCAGCCTGAACGTCGCCACCACCTCCTTCGCAAGCATGACACCGCATCACTTCGTGGAAACGCTGCCCTCTCCCCCGCCCCTCTCCCGGGGGGAGAGGGGAGAAAACCAGGGCGGTAGCTTCCGCTCAGGTTGGTGAACTCCCCTCTCCCGCTTGCGGGAGAGGGGAGAAATCCAGCGGCTCGCGATCAAGCCGCCAGCCTGAACGTCGCCACCGCCTCCTTCAACCGCTGCGCCTGCTCCTCCAGCGAACCCGCCGCCGCGGCCGCCTCTTCCACCAGCGCCGCGTTCTGCTGCGTCACCGTATCCATCTGCGTCACCGCCTGGTTCACCTGCTCGATCCCCGAACTCTGCTCGACCGACGCAGCGCTGATCTCGCCCATGATGTCGGTCACGCGCTTGACCGCCGCGACGATCTCTTCCATGGTCTGGCCCGACTGCGTCACCAGCATGGAGCCCTTCTCGACGCGATCCACCGAATCCCCGATCAGCGCCTTGATCTCCTTGGCCGCGGTCGCGCTGCGCTGCGCCAGGCTGCGCACTTCGCCCGCCACCACGGCAAAGCCCCGGCCCTGCTCGCCGGCGCGCGCCGCTTCCACCGCCGCGTTCAGCGCCAGGATATTGGTCTGGAAGGCAATGCCTTCGATCACGGCGATGATGTCGACCACCTTCTTCGACGCGCCGTTGATCTCTTCCATGGTCTCGGCCACCTTGCCCGCGACTTCGCCGCCCTTCTCGGCGATATCCGAAGCATTGACCGCCAGCGTGCTGGCCTGGCGCGCATTGTCAGCGTTCTGGCGCACGATGCTGGTCAGTTCTTCCATGCTGGCCGCGGTCTGCTGCAGCGACGAGGCCTGCTCCTCGGTACGCTGCGACAGGTCGGTGTTGCCGGCCGCGATCTGGCTGGTGCCCGATACGATCGACTCGGTACCCGCGCGCACCTGGCGCACGATGCGCAGGATATTGGCGTTCATGTCGGCCAATGCCTGCAGCAACTGACCAGTCTCGTCACGACTGCCGACTTCGATGCGGCTGGTGAGGTCGCCGGAAGCCACGGTGCGGGCCACCGCCACGGCGCGATGCAGCGGGCGCGTGATGCCGCTGGTCAGCCAGACCGAGAAGGCAATGCCGATGCCCAGCACCACCACGCCCAGCCCGATCAGGCTGTTGCGCGCATTCACGTAGATGCCGTTGATTTCGCGCGCGGTGGCGTCGATGCTGGCGCGCTGGATGTCGAGCAGCTTCTGGATCTCGGCCAGGTAGGCGTCGCCGGCGGGGACGAACTCTTTCTCCAGCACCTGGTTGGCTTCTTCGGTCAGGCCTTCCTGCTTGAGCCTGGTGATCTTGTCGCGGCCGTTGTTGTACGGGTCGCGCACACTCAGGATTTTCTGGAACGCGGCCTTTTCCTGCTCGGAGGTGAGCATTGGCTGCAGCTTGTCACGCAGTTGCGCGATGCCTTCGATCGACGCCTTGGTCTCGGCGGCAAAGAACTGCCCCAGCGACGGATCGGCGCTGCGCGCCACCGCGGTGGTGCGGCGCACGCTGGTATGCATGAGCCGGTACCAGTCGCTGACCAGCCGTTCCTTGGTAAGCGGCTGCTGCATCATCGCATCGGTGCGCTCTGCCACCTGCTGCAGGCGCATCATGCCGAATGCCGTCATGAGCGCCGACAGCAGCAATACCACCCCAAAACCAATGCCGAGGCGAACCCCGATTCCCAGATTCTTCATATCTTCTACCTGATTAGGACTGGTTACGGCGAAGTGCCGGCGCTCGGTGGGCGCCGCTTCTCCGCTCTTGTCGTCCGCGGGCGGGCCCGATGGGCCGGCGCAAGTGCGGGCTATGGATGGCATCGGCATGGAGGGGCCGAAACTTTAGGGTCTTCCTCGATTGACGGCGAGAACTGTGCGGATACGGGCTATAGTGGAGTGGTTCCCGGCGCAGGGGCCGTCCAGCCGGCTCGCGCCTTTGTTGCTCACGCTTTCCCCACCTGGAGATTCAGCATGGCCACGCCTCCCAATCCTTTTGCCGATTTCACCACGCTGATGGAACAGTTCCGCGTGCCGGGCCTCGACATGAACGCCGTGATCGAGGCGCGCCGCAAGGATATCGAGGCCCTGACCGAGGCCAACAAGCTGGCCTACGAGGGCATGCAGGCGGTAATGCAGAAGCAGCAGGAAATCTTTATGCAGACCATGCAGCAACTGCAGGCCGCGGCGCAGCAGTACGGCACCGCGAGCAATCCGGCCGAGGCCATGGCCAAACATGGCGAGCTGGTGCAGCGGGCCCTGCACCAGGCATTCGAGAACATGCGCGAGCTGGCCGAAACCGCGCAGAAGGCGCAGGCCGAGGCGCTGGCCGTGATCGGCAAGCGCGCCGAGCAGAACGTCAAGGAGGCCGGCGAACTGTTCCCGCAGCCGGGGAAAAAGAGCTAGCGATCGGCCGTGGTATCGAACGGCTTGCCGGCGCGTTCGCGAAACCTGCTGCGCGCCACGCTGGCGCGCCTGATGCCCGGCGCCGCCGAGCTGCTGCACTACCGCCGGGCCGATTTCGGCGTGGACCTGCAGGCCGGCATCTCGGTGGCCGCTGTCAGCCTGCCGATCAGCGTGGCCTATGCCCAGCTTGCCGGCTTCAGCCCGGTGGTGGGCCTGTACAGCGTGGTATTGCCGATGCTGGCTTATGCGCTGTTCGGCTCGTCCCGCCAGATGATCGTCGGGCCCGACGCCGCCACCTGCGCCATGATCGCGGCGACGCTGTCGCCTCTGGCGCTGCAAGACAGCGAGGCCTACCGGGCGCTGTCGGTTTCGCTGACCTTGCTGACCGGCGTGTTCTGCGTGCTCGCCGGCAAGTTCAGGCTCGGGTTCCTTGCCGATTTCCTGTCGGTGCCGATCCTGGCCGGCCTGCTCAACGGCGTGGCCATCAATATCGCCTTCAGCCAGCTCGGCAAGGTCACCGGACTGGCGCTCGCAGGCCGCGATGTGATCGGCCAGGCGGAGTCGCTGCTGCGGCAGCTCGGCAGCATTCACTGGCCCACCGCCGCGCTGGCCGCGCTGACGCTGGCGCTGTACTTCGGCGCCCGGGCCTGGCAGCCGCGCGCGCCGGGTGCATTGTTCGCGCTCGCGGTAGCGACCTTTGTCACGTGGATGCTGGGATTGCAGGGGCTAGGGGTGCAAGTGGTCGGCCCGGTGCCCGCCGGCCTGCCGCCGCTGATCGCGCCCTCGATGCCGCACGAGCTGTTCGGCACGCTGGTCCCGGCTGCTGCCGCGCTGGCGCTGGTGTCGCTCAGCAGTGGCCTGCTGACCAGCCGCAGCTTCGCCGCGCGCAACGGCTACAGTGTCGATGCCAGCCAGGAATTCATTGGCATCGGCGCGGCCAGCATCGCCAGCGCCCTCAGCCAGGGTTTTGCGGTCAGCGGTTCGAGTTCGCGCACCGCCATCAACGAGGCCGCCGGGGGGCGCACGCGCATGGTGTCGGTGATCGGCGCCCTGACCGTGCTGCTGGTGCTGCTGTTTCTCACTGACCTGCTGGCCGCACTGCCCGCAGCGGCGCTCGGCGCAATCCTGATCGCTTCGGCATTCAGCCTGTTCGACTTCGGCGGCCTGATGGCGCTGCGCCGCTACAGCCGCAGCGAACACGGCATTGCGCTGGTAACGGTGGCGGGCGTGGTGCTGCTGGGCGTGATGTCGGGCATCCTGCTGGCGGTGGCCATTGCCTTGCTGCGCTTCCTGGCGCAGATGGCGCGGCCTGGCGAGCAGCAGCTTGGCCGGTGGAGCGGACACGATGGCTTCTACGAGCTGGCCCACTACCCCGAGGCCAAGGCAGTGCCGGGGCTGCTGATCTATCGCATCGAATCACCGCTGACGTACTTCAACGCGGATTTCGTGCGCCAGCGCGTGCTCGCGCTGGCGGCGTTGCACGAAGCGCGCTGGGTGGTGATCGATGCCATCTCGATCGCGCACGTTGACCTGACCGGAGCCACCATGATGCGCGACCTGCGGGCACAACTCGCGGACCGCGGATCGCAGCTAGTGATCGCCGGCCGTATGGCGCAGCTGACCGCATGGCTGAACCAGCGCGGCATCGCGCCGGACAGCACCGGGATCCTGTTCTATCCGTCCAAGCAGGCGGCGTTGGAGGCGTACCAGGCTGTGGGACCGCGTAGCGGCATCACCTCGCACGTTCCCGCAGGCCCGACGGCAGGAGATTCGGCTGCGTAACGACTTGCCGCTCCGATCCGATCGATCAGTTCCCACCCCGCGTCAGATCACCCCTTGCGCCAACATGGCATCCGCCACCTTGACGAAGCCGGCAATATTCGCGCCTTCCACATAGTTGATATACCCACCCGCCTTCTGCCCGTGGTGGATGCAGTTCTGGTGGATGTCCTTCATGATCGCGTGCAGCTTCTCGTCAACCTCGGCGTGGTGCCACGACAGGCGCATCGCGTTCTGCGACATCTCCAGGCCGGAGGTCGCCACGCCGCCGGCGTTGCTGGCCTTGCCTGGCGCGTAGAGGATTTTCGCGTCGACGAAGCGGTCGACGGCTTCCAGCGTCGACGGCATGTTGGCGCCTTCAGCCACGCAGATCACGCCGTTGCCGAGCAGGGTTTCCGCATCGTTGCCGTCCAGTTCGTTCTGCGTTGCGCACGGCAGCGCCACGTCGGCGGGCACATGCCACGGGGTGCGGCCGGCCTCGAAACTCATGTCGTGGCGCGCGGCAAAGTCGACCAGGCGGCCGCGCTCGTCGTTCTTGAAGCCCATGACTTCAGCCAGCTGCTCGGTGGTCATGCCTTGCGGGTAGTGCAGCACGCCGCCGGAGTCCGACAGGGTCAGCACCTTGGCGCCCAGCTCGATCGCCTTCTCGGCAGCGTATTGCGCCACGTTGCCCGAGCCGGAGATCAGCACGCGCAGGCCGTCGAATGCGCGGCCGCGACGGTGCAGCATTTCCTGGGCGAAGTAGACGGTGCCGTAGCCGGTGGCTTCCGGGCGCATCAGGCTGCCGCCGTAGGCCAGGCCCTTGCCGGTAAAGACGCAGGCGGACTGGTTCGACAGCTTCTTCATCATGCCGGCCATGAAGCCGACTTCACGCGCACCCACGCCGATGTCGCCGGCCGGGATATCGGTGTCGGGGCCGAGGTGGCGGTACAGCTCGGTCACCAGCGCCTGGCAGAAGCGCATCACTTCGCCGTCGGACTTGCCTTTGGGATCGAAGTCAGAGCCGCCCTTGCCGCCGCCCATGGGCAGCGTGGTCAGCGCGTTCTTGAAGGTCTGCTCGAAACCCAGGAACTTCAGCACCGACAGGTTCACGGTCGGGTGGAAGCGCATACCGCCCTTGTACGGGCCAATCGCCGAGCTGTGCTGCACGCGGAACGCGCGGTTGACCTGCACCTGGTTGCGGTCATCGGTCCAGGCCACGCGGAACTGGATCACGCGCTCGGGCTCGACCAGCCGTTCGAGCAGGGCCTGGTCGGCGTAGCGCGGGTTGCGCTCGACGAACGGCCAGAGCGTCATCATCACTTCCTTCACGGCCTGGAGGAATTCAGGTTGATTGGGGTCGCGGCGGGCGACCCCCGCCAGGAATGCGTCGAGGGAAGGAGCGTTCACGATGTCTCTGCTGTGCTGGTGCTGTGTCTGGATCTGACGGCCTTGCCGGCTGGGCCGGTCGTTGAAGCCGCTTGGCGTTGCGCCGAGGGGAAGGTGGGTGGCCTCCGGTTGTCCAGACAAACGCGGGATGCCGCGCCTGTCTGGCAACCCGAAACTGTAGCACCAGCATGGGGCATGTGGCAGTCAAAACACCTGTGACTGCCACGCGAAGGCTACATTTTGGTGCGAACAGCGGGGCCTTTTGTGCGATCAGCGCACAAATGCGCCGCAAATCCGACATGCGGACCCAGCTAGGCAATCAGCAGCTTGGCGCCGCGTTCCTTCAGTGCCGCGCCCAGTTCCGGGTCAGGCGCCATGTCCGTGATCAGCCAGGCGGCCAGGTCGAAATGCTTGATGGTTACGCCGGTGTTGCGGCCGAACTTGGTGTGGTCCGCCACCACGCAGGCGGTGTCGGCGGCCATCAGCATGCGGCTGCGCAACTCGGCCGCTGCGCGCGAAAAGTCGCAGATCTCGCCGCGCGGGGTGACGCCGCCGATGCCGATAAAGGCAAAGTCGGTGTGGTAGCGCGACAGCTGCTCGATGGTGTCCCAGCCGTGGGTCGCGTCTTCGTTGTCCTGCAGCTCGCCGCCGAGCACGATCACGCGGTTGCCGTTGCGCCGGCCCAGCAGTTGGGCGATGGCGAGGTCGTTGGTGTAGACCAGCAGGTTGTGGTGGCTGTGCAGGGCCTGCGCCACCGCGTGGGTGGTGGTGCCGTAGTCCAGGATCAGCGATGCACCATCGCGCACCAGTTCCGCGGCGCGCATGCCGATGGCGCGCTTGCCCTCGGCATTGACGGCGGCGCGGGTCTGGGTGTCGGGTTCGGTGCGGTCGGAGGCCAGCGCGCCGCCGTGGGTCAGCACCAGCAGGCCGCGGCCGGCAAGCGTGTTCAGGTCGCGCCGGATGGTCTCGCGCGAGACGTCGAGCTCGGTCACCAGTTCGCTGATGGCCAGCGCGCCGGTGGCGGAGAGCTGGTCGAGGATATATTTCTGCCGCTGTTCGGCGAGCACGGGGACTCCGGGAGCGTCGGGGGATGGGCGATGATTCTATCGCAGCGGGGTCGCCCCAGGCGACCTGGCGCAGACTGCAATAGCCCTTCCAATGACCGACTGTGTGCTCCCTCTCCCGCTTGCGGGAGAGGGTTGGGGAGAGGGCCGGAGCGCCGACGAAGTGATGCGCCACCGTGCTTGCCGCAGGCCTGCCCTCTCCCCCGGCCCCTCTCCCGCGCGCGGGAGAGGGGAGCAAACCGGCGGCAGTTTCAAAGCACGACTGACCTCACGCCCACGGCAACGTCACCGTCTTCAGGTTGGTAAAGCTCTTGGCCGCCTCCTGCACGCCTTCCTTGTACCCCAGGCCCGAATCCTTGATGCCGCCGAACGGCGTCAGCTCGATGCGGTAGCCCGGCACCTCCCACAGGTTCACCGTGCCGACATGCAGCGAGTTGGCGATCTTCGTGAACGCCTCGACATCGTTGGTACAGACACCCGACGACAAACCAAACGCCGTGCCGTTGGAAATCCGGATCGCATCCTCGACATCGCGGAACGTGATGATGGGCGATACCGGTCCGAAGGTCTCCTCGCGCACCACCGTCATCGCGGGATCGACGCGGTCGAGCACCGTAGGCGCGTAGCTGGCGCCATTGCGCTGGTTGCCGACCAGCAGCCGTGCGCCCTGTGCCACCGCCTCGTTGACGCGCGCCTCGAACAGCATGGCGGCCTCTTCGTCGATCACCGTGCCCATGTCGACGCCACGGTCCATCGGGTCGCCGTACTTCCACGCGCGGGTCTTTTCCACCACCAGTTCGGTGAAGCGCGCCGCCACCGCCTGGTGCACCAGCATGCGCTTGACCGCGGTGCAGCGCTGGCCCGAGTTCTTGTACGAGCCCTGAACCGCGAGGTCGGAGGCGCGATCGAGATCGGCATCGGCCAGCACGATCAGCGGATCGTTGCCACCCAGCTCCAGCACCACGCGCTTGTAGCCGGCCTTGCTGGCGATGTACTTGCCGATCGCCACGCCGCCGGTGAAGGTGACGAGGTCGACGGAGGGATGGGTGATCAGCTCGTCGGCGATCTCGCGCGGGTCGCCCGTGACGACCTGCAGCATCTGCGGCGGCAGGCCGGCCTCGTACAGCAGGTCGGCAAGGTAGTACGCCGACAGCGGCACCTTTTCCGATGGCTTGAGCACCATGCGGTTGTTGGTGGCGATCGACGGCGCCACCTTGTGCGCCACCTGGTTCATCGGGTGGTTGAACGGCGTGATGGCGCAGATCACGCCGAGCAGCGGCTCGCGCTGCGTCATCACGCGGCGCTTCTTGCCGTGCGGGGTCAGGTCGCAGGAGAACAGCTGGCCGTCGTCGCGCAACGCCTCGGTGGCAGCGAAGCCAAGCACGTCGGCCACGCGGCCGATCTCGTACAGCGAGTCCTTCTTGGACAGCCCGGACTCCAGCGTGATCAGGTCCGACGCTTCCTCGGTGCGCTCGCGCAGCAGCGCGGCGGCGCGGTTCAGGATGGCGGCGCGCTCGTAGCGCGTCAGCGTGGAACGGTACGCCTGCGCCACGTCGAAGGCGCGGCGCACGTCGTCGAGCGTGGCCTTGGGCACGGTGCCCACCAGCGTGCCGTCATACGGGTTGCGCACCTCAATCACGCGCTCGCGCACGATCTTCTGGCCATCGACGCGCAGCGCCTCGGCGCGGAAGTGCGGGCTGACGGTGCCTGCAGGAAATTGGGGGGCGTTCATGGGATTCCTCCGGTCAGTACGGGTGCAGCGGCCCGCTGCGGGCCACAGTGCAGGGTCTCAGTGCAGGGTCTCGGTGCAGGTCTCAGTGCAGGTGATTGAGCGCCACGTCGAAGATGTCGAAATTGCGCATCACGGGCTTGCCCGGGATGCCGGCGGTCGGGCGGTTGAACACCAGCGGCACGGTCTGCTCCGAGACGCCGCCGTGCGAGCGCAGCGGCGCATCGAGCCCCGACAGGTCATGGCGGCTACGGCTGGTGCCCAGTACCACATGCTTGTCGCCGGTCACCACCAGGTCGCCCACGCGATCGGACGGCAGCTCGAAGCGCGCGCAGGCTTCGGCGTTGTCCAGCACGCTTTCCACACCCGGCAGGTCGGACAGCCGTGCCTTGAGCGCTTCGCGGTCAGCGTCTTCCGGCAGGTAGACGGTGGCGTACGAGCCAAGCGCGCCGTGGTGGACCACGTAGGGATCGGTGATCGGCAGGATCACGCGTGCGCCGCCCGCTTCCACGCCGCGGCCAAGCCATGCATCCAGATGGTCCTGCAGGTAGATCACGTTGGGCGCCTTGGTGGCATCGTCGTGCTTGGCGTTCATGCCGTGGTCGGCGGTCAGCGCCACCACGCAGCCGAGTTCGTCCAGGCGCGCCAGGTACTTGTCCATCATCGCGTAGAAGGCGTTGGCGCCGTCCGAGCCGGGCGCGAACTTGTGCTGGATGTAGTCGGTGGTGGACAGGTACATCAGGTCGGGGCGGCGCGTTTCCATCAGCCGCACGCCGGCGGCAAAGACAAACTCGGACAGCTCCGCGCTGTAGACATCGGGCACCGGCATGCCGACCAGTTCCAGCACGCCGTCAATGCCGTTCTCTGCCACCGTGGCCTGGTCGGCCTTCTCGGACGAGAAGCAGATGCCGCGCATGCCATGGCCGAGCAGGCGGCGCAGCTTGTCCTTGGCCGTCACGACCGCGACGCTGGCGCCGGCGTCGGCGAACGCGGCAAGGATGGTGCCCGCGCGCAGGTACTTGGGGTCGTTCATCATCACTTCCTCGCCGCGGCCCTCATTGGCACTGCGGTCGAAGAAATAGTTGCCGCAGATGCCATGCACGGCCGGCGGCGCGCCGGTGACGATGGAAAGGTTGTTCGGGTTGGTGAAGGTGGGTACCACGCACGCGCCCCGGAAAGTCGAGCCGCTGGCGAGCAGCCGCTTGAGATAAGGCGCGCGGCCGCTGGCGGCGGCGGCTTCCAGGTAGTCGAACTCGCAGCCGTCGACACAGACCACCACGACGGGCTGCTGCATCCAGCGGTAGCTGCGCTGATTGACGGTAATCGTGCGGGCGGGATCGTTGGTATCGGGCATGGTGGCGGTCCAGTGTGTGCGTTGTTCGGGAATCGATGGGTGTGGTCAGTGGCGGGGAGGCGTCGATGTCAGGCAGCCACGCCGGCGTTGCCGGGATCGACTGCGGCATGCATGCGCGCACGACCGCGCTCGACATGCTCGCGCATCAGCCGCGCAGCCAGTTCGCCGTCGCGCGCGGCAATGGCCGAGACGATGGCGCGGTGCTCGCGGGTGGAATCGGGCATGGCCGCGTTGCTGCCGGACAGCGCCTCGCGCCGGAACAGCGTCAGCTCCTTGACCAGGCGACGGTAGGTGTCGAGCAGCTTGCCGTTGCCGGCCAGCTCGACCATGCGGTCGTGGAAGGCGAAGTTCAGGCGCGTGTATTCGTCCAGGTCGCGGGCGGCGCTGGCGGCGCCCAGCGCCTCGACCAGTACGCGCAACTCGCGCAACCCCTCCGCCGTGATGCGGGCCGCCAGTTGGCGGCCGACGAATTCATCGAGCACGGCGCGCAGTGCATAGATCTCGTCGGCTTCCTGCACCGAGATGGCCCGCACGAACACGCCGCGATTCTTTTCGGTGCGCAGCAGGCCGGCCTGCTCCAGCGCGCGGAACGCTTCGCGTACCGGCCCCCGCGAGACGTTGAGCTGGCCCGCGACTTCGATCTCGTTGAGCTTGGCGCCCGGCGGCAGCTCGCCGGACATGATCCGCAGTTCCAGTTCGCGCTGAACCAGCGTGGTCAGGGATTGGCTCTGCAGGATGGTGATTTCGCTCGCCAGCGGTGCTTGGCGTGACATGAAAACTCCCGTTTGTGACGGATTCAGCAATATCGAAAATCCTTATTGCGATTAAAGCAAGCGGTTTGTATATTGTCAACAATCAAGACATCGGCGGCGCTGACAGGGGTGACGCAAGGGCCATGAAAACTCAGGCACATGTCTTGCAAGTGTTGTAGAACAAGGGTTTCAAGGTGATCCAAGGTTGCGCAACGCATCGCCACACGTTGCAACATATTCACCAAATTGACACATATCTCCACCTACAATGCCGGAAAAGGAGGCCCCATGAAACTGTCCATCACATCCACCCTGCACACCGCCGCCGCCCTGCTTGCACTGGGCGCCGCCAGCACCGCGCTGGCCCAGAAAACCACCCTGACGGTCTACACCGCGTGGGAGATCGAAACGCTGAAGCCATACGCCGAAGGCTTCGCCAAGGTCGCGCCAGACATCGAGTTGAAGTACGTGCGCGATTCCACCGGCGTTATCACCGCCAAGGCGCTTGCCGAAAAGGCCAACCCACAGGCTGACGTAATCGCTGGCCTGGCCGCATCGAGCCTGGAGCTGCTCAAGCAGGAAGGCATGCTGGCGCCCTACACCCCCAAGGGCTTCGAGAAACTGACGCGCGACTACAGCGACAAGACAACGCCGCCGTCATGGGTAGGGCTGGATGTCTGGGGCGCCACCGTCTGCTTCAACACGGTCGAAGCCAAGAAGCGCAACCTGCCCCGCCCCGAGAGCTGGAAGGACCTGGCCAAGCCGGTCTACAAGGGCGCCATCGTGATGCCCAACCCGGCCTCTTCCGGCACCGGCTTCCTCGACGTGACCGCCTGGCTGCAGCTGTTCGGCGAGCAGGAGGGCTGGAAGTACATGGACGCGCTGCACGAGAACATCGCCCAGTACACGCACAGCGGCTCCAAGCCGTGCAAGCAGGCAGGCTCGGGCGAGTTCCCGATCGGCATCTCGTTCGAGCTGCGCGCACACAAGACGCTGGCCTCGGGCGCACCGATCGAGATGATTTTCCCCAAGGAGGGCCTGGGCTATGACATCGAGGCCGCCGGCATCGTCAAGGGGACGAAGAAGCAGGAGGCCGCGCAGCGCTACATGGACTGGCTGGCGAGCAAGGAAGCCGCGCAGCTGTTCGCCAAGGACTGGGCCATCGTGACCTACCCCGGCGTGGCCCGGAAGGTCGAGACCATCCCCGCCAACTATGAGCAGATGCTGGTCAAGAACGATTTCAGCTACATCGCCAGGAACCGCGAGCGCGTGCTGAACGAATGGCAGAAGCGCTACGCCAGCAAGTCGGAGAAGCAGTAATCCGGGAACGCCTTGGCCCGGCGCGCAAAGCGCCGGACCACCACCACGACAACATCGCCGAGGACCCCACGCCATGCCATCCCCCACTTCCACGGCCGAGACCTACCTCAGCCTGAAAGGCATCCACAAGCGCTTCGGCGGCGGCGCAAGCCCGTTCGTCGCGCTGCACCACATCGATCTCGACGTACGCCAGGGCGAGCTGCTGTGTTTCCTGGGACCGTCGGGCTGCGGCAAGACCACGCTGCTGCGCATCATCGCCGGGCTGGAGTCGCAGAACGCCGGCACCATCCACCAGGGCGGGCGCGATATCTCCACGCTGCCGCCGATGGAGCGCGACTACGGCATCGTGTTCCAGTCCTATGCCTTGTTCCCCAACCTGACGGTGGCGGACAACGTCGCCTACGGCCTGGTCAACCGGCGCATGCCGCGCGACCAGCGCCGCGCGCGCGTGGATGAACTGCTGACGCTGGTGGGCCTGCCCGACCGCGGCAACCAGTACCCCGCGCAGCTCTCCGGCGGCCAGCAGCAGCGCGTCGCGATCGCGCGAGCGCTGGCGACTTCGCCCGGCCTGCTGTTGCTGGACGAACCCCTGTCCGCACTCGACGCACGCGTGCGCGTGCGGCTGCGCGGCGAGATCCGCGCACTGCAGCAGCGCCTCAACATCACCACCATCCTGGTCACGCACGACCAGGAAGAAGCACTGTCGATGGCCGACCGCATCGTGGTCATGAACCAGGGCGTGATCGAGCAGGTAGGCACGCCGGCGCAGGTCTACCAGCGTCCGTCCACGCCGTTCGCCGCGGACTTCGTCGGCAAGACCAATATGCTGGGCGCGCGCGTGGGCAGCGACGGCTCGCTGCATCTGGGCGGCGTGCGCATGCACTGCAATGCACCGGCCGGCTGCAGCGCGGAGGAAGCGGTGCAGGTGTTCTTCCGGCCGGAAGACGTCTGCGTGCGCGGCATCGAGCAGCACGGGCCCAATGTGCTGGAAGCCACCGTGGACAAGATCGAGTTCCTGGGCGCGTTCTCGCGCCTGACGCTGCGGCTGCCCGATACCGCGTCGGGCACACTGTGCGCCGACCTCTCGCTCAATGACCTGCACGAGCTGCGCCCGCACACCGGCGACCGCCTGCGCCTGGCCATTCCCGCTGACCGCCTCCGTATCTTCCGCCACGCATGCGCCTGAGCCTCTCGACGGCGCCGGCCAATGCGCCGGCTACCGATACCGCCCCGGGCGCCGTGCCGGCCGGGATCCCCGATTCCGGCGCGAAGCCTTCCCTGCCGGCGCCACCCGCGTTCGTTGCCACCTCGGTGCGCGCGCACTGGACCGACCGGCTCGCGCACTTGCTGCTGGCACTGGCCGCGGTCGCCCTGATCTGCTTCGTGCTGGCCCCGATCGTGATGATCCTGGCCAAGAGCGTGCAGAACCGCGACGGCACGCTGGCCGGCATTGCGCACTTCCGCGCGTACTTTGAATCGCCGGCGCTGCTGCGCTCGGTATGGAACAGCCTGTGGGTCTCCGCGCTGGCCACCTGCATCACCGTGCCGCTGGCCTTTACCTTTGCCTACGCGCTGACGCGCAGCCGCATCGCCTGCAAGGGGCTGCTGCGCAACCTGGCGCTGGTCCCGTTGCTGGCGCCGTCGCTGCTGGCAGCCATTTCCTTTATCTTCTGGTTCGGCAACCAGGGGTTGTTCAAGCCGTGGATGGGCGGCGCGCAGATCTACGGGCCGCTGGGAATCGTCGCCTCGCTGGTGTTCGCCACCTTCCCGCATGCGCTGATGATCCTGGTCACGGCGCTGTCGCTGACCGATGCGCGGCTGTACGAGGCGGCCGATGCGCTGGGCACCTCCACCACCCGCAAGTTCTTCACCATCACCGTGCCGGGGGCGCGCTATGGCCTGGTCAGTGCGGCGATGGTGGTGTTCACCTATGCGATCTCCGACTTCGGCATTCCCAAGGTGATCGGCGGCAACTTCCACATGCTGGCCACCGACATCTACAAGCTGGTGATCGGCATGCAGGACTTCTCGCAGGGCGCGGTGGTGTCGCTGATGCTGCTGGTGCCGGTGGCGGTCACCTACTGCGTCGACGCGCGCGTGCAGAAGCGCCAGATGGCGCTGATGTCGGCGCGCTCGGTGCCCTACGTGCCGCGCCGCAGCCCCCGCTTCGACCTGGCCATGGCGGTGTTCTGCTGGCTGATGGCGGCGCTGATGGTGGCGGTGATGGGCATGGCGATCTATGCGTCCTTCGTCAAGCTGTGGCCATACAACTTTTCGCTGTCGCTGAACCACTACCGTGTCGGGCTGGTCGAGGGCGGCGTGGTCGATTCCTACCTGAACAGCCTGCGCATGGCCGCGCTGGCCGCGGTGATCGGCCCGGTGTTTATCTTTGCCACCGCCTACCTGCTGGAGAAGACGCGCGGGCTGGACTGGCTGCGCGGCTTTGTGCGGTTGATGGCAGTGCTGCCGATGGGCGTGCCGGGGCTGGTGCTGGGTCTGGGCTACATCTTCTTCTTCGTGCCGCAGGCCAATCCGCTGCACGGCCTGTACCAGACGCTGGGCATCCTGGTGCTGGTGACGATCGTGCATTACTACGCGTCGTGCCACCTGACCGCGGTGACCGCGCTCAAGCAACTCGACAGCGAGTTCGAGGCCGTGTCCGCGTCACTGAAGGTGCCCTTCTACAAGACCTTCTTCAAGGTCACTGTGCCGGCCTGCCTGCCCGCCATCCTGGAGATCTCGCGCTACCTGTTCATCAACGCCATGACCACGGTGTCGGCGGTGGTATTCCTCTACGGCGCCGACACCAAGCTGGCCTCGGTCGAGATCGTCAACCTGGACGAGTCTGGCGACATCGGCCCGGCGGCGGCCATGGCCACGCTGGTGGTGGTGACCTCCGCGCTGGCGTGCCTGCTCTATTACCTGCTGCAGCGCGTGCTCGACCGCAAAACCCAGGCATGGCGCCAGGGCCAGGCAAGCGACTGAAATCCCCCCAATACGCAATCTCCTTCCCGATCGCCTTCCCAACGAGGAGCTCACCATGATTCGCGGCAACGACCCGATCCTTCTGACCCCCGGCCCCCTGACCACCTCGCTCGCGACCAAGCAGGCCATGCTGCGCGACTGGGGGTCGTGGGATGCATCCTTCAACGCCATCACGCGCAGCCTGTGCGATGACCTCGTGCGCATCGTCCACGGCGAAGGCACCCATGTGTGTGTGCCGATGCAGGGCAGCGGCACCTTCTCGGTGGAAGCGGCCATCGCCAACGTGGTGCCCCGCGACGGCAAGGTACTGGTGCCGCAGAACGGCGCATACTGCCAGCGCATCCTGAAGATCTGCAAGGTGCTGGGCCGCGCCTGCGTTGAGCTGCCGATCCCCGAAGACCAGCCGGCCACGGCCGCGCTGATCGAGCAGGCGCTGGCGCGCGACCCGTCGATCACGCACGTGGCGCAGGTGCATTGCGAGACCGGTGCCGGCGTGCTGAACCCGCTGCCGGAGATCGCCGCGCTGTGCCAGCGGCTGGGCAAGGGACTGATCGTCGATGCGATGAGTTCGTTTGGTGCGATCGAGATCGATGCGCGCACCATGCCGTTCGATGCGCTGGTGGCTGCCACCGGCAAGTGCATCGAGGGCGTGCCGGGCATGGGTTTCGTGCTGGTGCGCAAGGACGTGCTGGAGGCCAGCCAGGGCAACAGCCATTCGCTGGCGCTGGATCTGTACGACCAGTATGTCTATATGCAGAAGACCACGCAGTGGCGCTTCACGCCGCCCACGCATGTGGTGGCGGCGTTCCGCGCGGCGCTGGACCAGTTCCTGGAAGAAGGCGGACAGCCGGTGCGCGGCGCGCGCTATCGCAAGAATTGCGATGCGTTGATCCAGGGCATGGGCGAACTCGGCTTCCGGCCATTCCTGCCGGCAGCGGTGCAGGCGCCGATCATCATCACCTTCCATGCGCCGGCGGATGCGCGCTACGACTTCCAGACGTTCTATGGCAAGGTGCGCGAGCGGGGGTACATCCTGTATCCGGGCAAGCTGACGCAGGTGGAGACGTTCCGCGTGGGGTGCATTGGGGCGATTGACGATAACGAAATGCGCAATGTGGTGACGGCGGTTGGCGAGGTGCTGCGGGAGATGGGGATAAAGATGCAGGCGCCGCTGGCGGAGGCGGCGTAGTCACGATTGGCTACCGGCTCTTGCAGAAGGCTCCCCTCTCCCGCAAGCGGGAGAGGGGAGAAAACAAGCGGGTTCGAGAAACGCGACGGTCATATCCCCACCCCCCATGCCCCTCCCCTCCGACTTCCACGGCCTAGCCTTCGCCGCCGTGATGCTGTCCGCGCTGATGCACGCCTCCTGGAATGCCATCGTCAAGATCGGCGGCGACCGCCTGTCGTCGATGGCGCTGATCGACACCTTCTGCCTGCTGGTGGCGATCCCCTTCCTGTTTTTCGTACCCCTGCCCGCGCCCGAGGTCTGGCCCTTCCTGCTCGCCACGGTGGCACTGGAAGTCGTCTACAAGCTGTCGCTGGTCGCCGCCTACAATCGCGGCGACTTCAGCCAGGCCTACCCGCTGATGCGCGGCTCGGCGCCGATGATGGTGGCGATACTGCTGTTGCTCGCCGGCAGCGAGCGGCTCGGCCCGGGCGGCTATGCCGGCATCGCCCTGATCTGCTGCGGCCTGGCCAGCCTGGTGCGCTGGCGGCAGCAGTCCCCCGACCTGCTCGCCTTTGCCTTGCTGGCAGGCGCCTGCCTGGCCGGCGGCACCGTGATCGACGGCACCGCGGTCAAGCGCTACGGCGAGGTCTTCACCTACATCGTCTGGCTGCAGGCGATGTCGCACGTATTCATGCCCGGCTATGCCTTCAGTCGCCGCGGCACGGCGCTGCTGACGCTGCTGCGCACCGAATGGAAGCGCGCGTGGATCGGCGGCATCAACCGCGTCGGGTCATATGCGCTGATGCTGTGGGCGATGACGCTGGCGCCGGTGGCCAAGCTGGCGGCGCTGCGCGAGTCCAGCGTGATCTTTGCCGCGCTGCTCGGCCACTTCCTGCTGCGCGAGCCGTTCGACCGGCGCCGCCTGGCCGCCACCGCGCTGGTCCTGGCAGGCATCCTGACGCTGCAGCTCGCGCGCTAGCCCCCCGCTCCCCTGGGGCAACGCCGCCGCACCCGGGACCGGCGCGCCCCATCCAGCGCGAACGCGCAAGCCCCTGATTTCCCTCGTCTTCCATTGACGGCACCGGGGCCATTGCGCCCCACCCCCTTGCCTGCTCACAGCGCGCCGCCGCCTGCCACAAGGCTTGGCCGCCCTGGCCCGGTTGTTGCGCAACCAGCGGGGGAACCCAGCCCTACCCGCGACGGCTCCCGATATGGTCGACACCTCGGTTTCAGGCCTTGACCCCCACGCCGCCGCCGTCGCGACGCAGGTCACCGGGTATGTGCGCCGCAACTCAAGGGCGGCCGACACCTGCATCGGCATCACCCGCTGGTGGCTGCCGGCAGGGTCACAGGCCGACCCCGCGGTGGTGCTGCGGGCCCTGGAGGCACTGGTGCGGGACGGCGTGCTGCAGGCCAGGCGCCTGCCGTCGGGTGAATGCCTGTACAGCGCCGCCGGACCGGACCATGACAGCGGGCAGCGGAACGAGAACTGAGCGATGAAGACAGCGATACGCGATGCCTGCCAGAGCCTGCGCCGCCATATCGAGCAGGCTGTGCGCGACGACCCGGACCTGTCGCCGTACTTCGATCCGGCCGACCCGATGCCGGATGCGATCGGCACCATGATCGTCTCGCTGGACACGCCGCAAGAGCTGGAAGACCGCGACCGCGAAGGCCTGTCGCTGTGGCTCTACCTGGTCCAGCGCGAGGAATTCACGCTCAACCGCCCGCCGCGCCGCAGCGCCGCCGACCGCATCGAACGCCGCCCGCTGCCGCTGCGCCTGCATTTCCTGGTCACGCCCCAGGTCGCCGACGAGCGCGAGGACGCGACCGACCTGGAGCACCTGATCCTCGGCAAGATCCTGCAGCTGTTCCACGACGACCCCAGCCTCGGCGGCGCGCGCCTGGCCGGCACGCTGGCGGGCTCCGGGCTGGAGTTCTTCCTGCGGCTGGAGCCGCTCTCGCTGGAAGAGATCACGCGGGTCTGGGACGCGCTCGACAAGCCCTACCAGCTGTGCGTGTCGTTCGAGATGAGCATCGTGCCGATCGCGTCGGGCCACGATCCGGAGCAGGTCACGCCAGTGGACTCGGTGCTGTCCGAGTATGGCATCGCCAGCCTGCGGGAGCCGGCGTGATGGACTGCCGCCCGGAACACGCCGGCGCCGCCACCTGGCACCTGTGCCCGGACCCGCTGCAGGCCCCGGGCGTGCGCCTGCGCGCGCTGGTGCAGGCGCGGCTGGTGGACGAGATCACGTTGCGGCCCATCGTCGCTGACGTCGTCGAGACCCCCGACCTGCGCCTGGCCCTGCACGTAGCTCCGCGCATCGGGCGCGACGGCGTGGCCGGGCTGGCCGGCCGGCCCGCGAGCCTGTTCCCCGGGCTCGCGCTGACCGCCGCGGCAGTGCCGATGCATGTGGCCGCGCGCGGCTACCTGCCGCTCGACCTCGACGGCATGCTCGGCCCGTTTGCCGGCTTTCCCGAGGATTTCACCGCGCTGGACCACGGCGACGTGTTCCTGCACCGCGCCGGCGTGGCGTTCAAGGGCCGCGTCGTGCAGCGCGGCACGCCGGAGAACCTGCCGCTGGCCGGTGCCACGGTCGAGATCGATGGCCTCTGGCCGACCTTTCCGCCGCCCAACGTGATGCCCGCCGCGGTGATGGCGCCGGCCGACGTGGTGGCGCTGGCGCCCGGCTTCTATCGCAGCCATGCCGCGGCCACGCTGTCGCGCTGCGATGTGGTCGACGACCTGCCGCAGGCCAAGCGCCTGCTGCTGCCGGCGGCGCCCGGCACGCGCCGGCTACGGCTCGACAACCGCGACACGCTGGCCGCCGGCATGCCGCTGCGGATCGACGCTGCCGACGCCTCGCGCAGCGAGGTGATCGGCATCCAGTCCGTCGATACCAGCCTGTCCGCCGACCAGCCGGCATGGATCGAGCTCGACCACCCGCTCCGGCACCTGCACCGGCGGCAGGCGCTGGTGGTGCCGGCCAGCATCCCCGCCACGCACGACCCGCGCAACCTGTCGCGCGCAGCACACGCCGGCGACGCCTGCGCCTTCCTCGCCGCTGCCGCGCCGTGGGCCGCGCTGTCGCTGGTGCAGGTGGACGACGGCGTCAACCCGCCCGAATACCAGCGCATCGACCACTACGCCACAACCGCCGATGCCGACGGCTATTTCCGCCTGCCGCGGATCGCGCGGGTGGCCCTGTTCCGGCTGCGCGCCACCCACCCCGCGCCGCCGCAACCGCTGCTGCTGACCATCGAGCCCGACTACGGGCTGGCCGAGCAGGTCCTGCCGGTGGCTTTCGAATGACGCGAATGAACTGCGCGCCCCTGTTCCGTCCCGCAACCGCACGTCCCGCAACCGCATAGGGGAACCAAAATGCCCGAATATCTCGCACCCGGCGTCTATGTCGAGGAAACCCAGGCGAGCAACAAGCCGATCGAGGGGGTCAGCACCAGCACCACCGGGCTGGTCGGCGTGACCGAGCGCGGCCCGCTGGACTTGCCGCAACTGGTCACCAGCTTCGGCGAGTTCCAGCGGCTGTTCGGCGGCATGCTGCCCCCGGACGAGTTCACCGGGCCGGGCGGGCGGGTCCACAGCTACCTGCCGCATGCGGTCGAAGGCTTCTTCCTCAACGGCGGCAAGCGCACCTACGTCACGCGCGTGCTGCCGGAGCAGGCCGAGCGCTCGCGGCGCGACATGTTCCACCTCGACCTGGCCAATGCGGCCATGGGCGGCAGCGTGCTGCTGCGCCCGGCGCTGCAGGACACCGGCACGGCCATCAACCTACCGCGGCTGTATGTGCTTGATCCCGGCAACTTCGGGGTCGGCGACTGGGTGCGCGTGGGCGACGGCAGCCGCGCCGACTACCGCCAGGTGCAGGCACTGGGCGCCGCGCCAGGCCACACCTCGCTGACGCTGCCGCTGTATTTCTCGCATGCGGCCGGCGCACCGGCACGCGATATCGCCGTCACCGTCGCGGCCACGCTCAGCCCCTTCACGCTGCGCGACGATGCCCGCGCCGGCACCACCGAACTGGTGCTCAGCGGCACCGCGGCGCTGATCACCAACCTGCTGCCGCTGACGCACCAGCTGCTGCAGGTCGACGGCGCCGAGTACGTGTTTGCCGCCGCGGTGGTCGGGCTGGGCGCCACCGAGGCGCGCGTGCTGCTGGAGACCCCGCTGCGGCTGCCGCATGCGCGCGGCGCGCAGGTCGACGGCCTCGACATCCCGGCCGGCGCCAACGTCAACCTGGAGGTGGCGGCCAGCGCCGGCGACCTGCTCCTGTTCGGGCCCGGCTTCAGCACCGCGGGCAACCTGGTGGTGGTCGGCGTCGGCAGCGCGCAGGAAGAAGTGCAGCGCGTCGGCACGCTGGCGCAGCTGCCGCTGGACGTGCCCGCCTACGCGCCTTACCCGGCCGGCACCGTCGGCCAGCTGGTCACGCTGGCCGACGACGCGCGCACGGTCGTGGACCTGCCGACCAATGTGGTGGTGCCGCTCGATACCGTGGCCGGCATGAGCGCCGGCATGACCTTCACCTTCGGCGCCAACAACCAGGTGGTGGCGGCGGTCAACCCGGCCCTTGGCCTGGTGCGCCTGGCCGCGCCGCTGCCGGGCCCGGCGCTGGCCGCCGCCGACGCGGTGCAGGTGGGCGCCGTGGCGGCTAACGTGGTGGCCTATCCGACCGAACGCGTGGTGCCGCTCGACAGCGTCAATGGCGTCGAGACCGGCATGACTTTCGACAATGCCGGCGATACCGCGCTGGTCGCCACCGTGCTGCCTGACCTGCGCGCGGTGGTGCTGGCCACCGCGCTGGCGGCCGCCCCGGCCCCCGGCACCGCGGTCACAGTCGGCGGCAATGCCAATACGGCGCAGGCGCTGCTGCGCCCCGATGTGATCCCGCTGGACGATGTCGACGGCCTGGCGCCCGGCATGTCCATCACCATCGGCGCCGATACCGGCACCATCAGCGCCGTCAACACCACGGTGGGCGCGGTCGCGCTGCAGGCGCCGCTGCCCGCGGCCCCGGCGGCGGGCAGCACTGCCAGCTTCGCGCTGCGCCACACCACCCAGGCAACCGGCGCCGGCGCGGCGACGCTGGCACTGGACAACCGCCTCGGCCTCGATGCCGGCGACGTGCTGCGCATCGGCGCGTCGCCGGACGAGGAATACGTGACCATCGCGCGCGTGCTGGGCGAGCGCGGCGTCTCGCCCGACGCCGGCGTGGTCCAGCTCGCGCATCCGCTCAGCGCAGGCCATGCCAGCGGCGCGGAGGTCGCGCGCCAGGACGTGGCGGTCGACACCACGCGCCAGCCGGCCACGCTGGTGCTGTCGCCCGCCGCCGGCAGCGAGCAATTGCTGGTCGGCGACGGCACCACCTATGGCGCGGTGCTGCCGGAGGTGGTCCGCTTCACCACCGCGGACGGCATCGCTTACTTCCACCGCCTCGGCGGCGCCGCGGCCAATGCCAGCCCGCTGGAGATCGAGCTGGACGACCGCCTCGGCTTCAGCCACGCCGCGGGCGCGGTGATCGCCGAGCGCAACCAGCTGTTCACCGTGCAGGCGCTCGACGCCGGCGGCTGGGGCGACCGCCTGATGATCGCCGCCGCCGACGAAGCCAGCAGCCTGGCGACCAATGCCAGTGTGCTGGCCGCCAACCCGCCGCCGGGGCCGGGCATGTTCTCGTCGCTGCAGCTGGCCACGCTGACCGGCATCGAGCCCGGCACCATCCTGGAGCTGCTCGAACCCGACGGCACGGCGGTGGCCGGCGCCCCGCTGCTGAAGGCGCGCGCGGTCGACCGCGCCAGCCGGCTGGTGCTGCTGGACCCGCCGGGGCTGCAGGCGGTGCACATGAACGCGGTCAACAATGCGCTGATGGCCGGCCTCAGTGCGCGCGTGCGCTCGCGCGAGTGGAGCCTGACGGTGCTGCTGCGCCAGCGCCCCGACCCGGCCGTGCCCACGCGCAACGACAACCTGCTGGACCAGGAGAGCTTCCGCCAGCTGTCGATGGACCCGCGCCACAGCCGCTATTTCGAGCGCGTGATCGGCGCCACCTTCACGCCTGGAGCGCCCGCCGACGACGCCGGCAACCCGCTGCGGCGCTGGGACCGGCGCTCGGAGGGCGCGTCGCACTACATCCGCGTGCTCGACCTGGAGCCGGTGATGGCCAACCGCACCGCGATCCGGCTCGGGCCTGAGGCCTTGCTCGACGTGCTGCCTTCCGGCCTGGCCCGCCCCGCGCGCCTGCCGCTGTCCGGCGGCAGCGATGCCGTGTCGCTGATGGGCGACCCGATGTACGCCGGCACCGACAGCAACGAACCCGACCAGCGCACCGGCCTGCAGGCGCTGAAGAACCCGCAGAACATCTCGCTGGTGGCGATTCCCGGCCAGACCACCGCGGCGCTGCAGCAGGCACTGATCGACCAGTGCGAGGCAATGCGCTACCGCTTCGCCGTGCTCGACGGCCCGCCGCCCGACAACGACACGCTGGCCGACGTGCAGGACCTGCGCAGCCGCTACGACTCGCGCTATGCCGCGGTCTACCACCCGTGGCTGACCATTCCCGACCCGTTCCCCCAGAGCCTGGCCAACCTGCGGCAGGTGCCGATCCCCCCGTCCGGCCACATGCTCGGCATCTTTGCCCGCGTGGACAACGAGCGCGGCGTGCACAAGGCGCCGGCCAATGAAGTGGTGCGCGGCATCGCCGGGCTGACGCGCTACTTCAGCAAGGGCGAGCAGGACATCCTCAACCCGTACCCGGTCAATATCAACGTGGTGCGCGACTTCCGGCCCAACAACCGCGGCCTGCGCGTGTGGGGCGCGCGCTGCATCACCTCCGAGAACGAGTTCAAGTACCTGAACGTGCGCCGCCTGCTGATCTTCCTGGAAGACTCGATCGACCGCGGCATGCAGTGGGTGGTGTTCGAGCCCAACGCCGAGGAGCTGTGGGCGCGCGTGCGGCGCAGCATCACCAATTTCCTGACCACGGTGTGGCGCAACGGCGCGCTGGAGGGGACGACACCCGAGCAAGGCTTCTTCGTCAAGTGCGACCGCACCACCATGACCCGCGACGACATCGACAACGGGCGCCTGATCGTGGTGATCGGGGTGGCGCCGGTCAAGCCGGCCGAATACGTGATCATCCGCATCGGCCTGTGGACGGCCGACGCGGAACAATGAGCGAACGCTGAGGAGCGAGGCCATGGCTGCCACCGACATCCGCATCGACCCCTTCCCGGTCTTCAACTTCCGCGTCGAGCTCGACGGGCTGGTCGTGGCCTCGTTCAGCGAGGTCAGCGGCCTGACCGCCGACGGCGACGCGATCGACTACCGCGAAGGCAAGGATCCCACCAACAACGTGCGCAAGCTGCAGGGCCTGCGCAAGTACACGCCGCTGATGTTCAAGCGCGGCTACGTGCAGGACGACACGCTGTGGCAGTGGTACCGCCGGATCGCCGACGGCGCCAACGAGCGCCGCAACGGCAGCGTGATCCTGATGAACGAGGCGCACCGCGACGTGCTGGGCTGGAACTTCGTCAACGCCTGGATCAACAAGATCGAAGGCCCGAGCCTGACCGCCACCGGCAACCAGGTGGCCGTGGAAAGCATGGAGCTGCACCACGAGGGCCTGACCATCGAGATCATCAGCACCGCGCCCTGAGCGCAGGCGCGCCAGCCAGGAGACCGCCATGCGCCATGGCATGCCCGCAGTCAGCATCGAACGGACCGACGCCGCCGGCGCCGGGCCGGTGGTGCTGCGCACCGACATCGCCGCGTTCATCGGGCTGGCCGAGCGCGGCCCGCTCGACACGCCGGTGGCGGTGGAGTCGTGGCGGCAGTTCCAGGCGCATTTCGGGCGGCCCTTTGGCAGCGGCTACCTGGCGTGGGCGGTGCGCGGCTTCTTCGACAACGGCGGCATGCGCTGCTGGGTGGTGCGCGTGGCGGCGCGGCAGTTTGGCGAGGGTAACAACGAGGCCGCGCCCGGTGGCGGCGCACGCAGCGCCGGCGTGCTGCTGGAGGACACTACGGGCGTGCCGCGCTGGCGCTTGTCCGCCACCTCGCCGGGCAGCTGGGGCAATGAGCTGGCCGTCGCCTGGCGGCGCGAGCGGCCGCTGACGCAGCAAGCCTTGTCGGCCGACGCCACCGGCGCCCGGCTGGCGGCCGTGGCCGGCTTTGCGCCGGGCGAGCTGGTGCGGCTGGCGCAGCCGGCAGCGAGCGCGCATCGCGTGCTGGTGCATATCGACGCAGCTGCGGGCAAGCTCTATTGGGTCCATCCCGATCCGCGCCAGCGCGGGGCCGACCAGCTCGCCTGGAGCGCGCTGGACCCCGCCCAGCCGCTCACGGTCGAGCGTGTCGCCTACACGCTCGACGTCTGGCGGCGCGACGCCTTTGCCGCGCAATACCGCGACCTGCACCCGTCGCCGCAGCACCCGCGCCACTTCGGCACCGTGCTGGCGCCAGCCTACCGCAGCGGAGCCGAGCGGCTGCGCCTGCCGCCGGTGAACCCCGGCGCCCTGCCCGCGCCCCCCGGACTGGTCGAGATCGCTGACCTTGCCTCCGCGCTGCCGCCACTGCCCCTGGCTGCAGCATCCGGCCAGCGGCTGCCGCTCGCGCCTGGCGCCGACGGCCTGGCCGCGCTCGCCGCCAGCGACTTCCTCGGCGAACCCCGCTCGCCGCGCGACAGCGACTTCGCCCGCCTGCGCAAGGCGCGCGGCCTGCAGGCGCTGGCGGAGATCGACGAGATCTCGCTGGTCGCCGCGCCCGACATCCTGATCCGGCCGCAGCCGGACCCCGACTACGAGCCGCTGCCGCCTGACACCGCCGATCCTTGCCGACCCTGCCCGCCGCCCGCGCCGCCGCGCCGCGTGCACCAGCCGCGCGCCATCGCCGAGCTGCCGCCGATCTTTGCCGAAGCCGACATCCTGCGCGTGCAGACCGCGCTGATCGCCGACTGCGAAGCGCGCGGCGACCGCTTTGCCGTGCTGTCCGCGCCGTTCGAACGTGCCACCAGCCGCGGCCGCGGCATCCGTGCGCTGGTCGAATGGCGCCGCATGCTGGTCGAACAGCAGCCGGCCCGCGCCGCTGCGCTGTACGCGCCCTGGCTGGCGGTGGCTGAAAACGACGGCGCCGCGCCGCCGGTTGCCGGCAGTGTCGCCGGCGTCAGGGTCGTGCCCGCCTGCGGCCACGTGGCCGGCGCCATCGCCAATACCGACCTGACGCTGGGCGTGATGCGCGCGCCGGCCAATGTGCCGGTGCACTGCGTGGTCGACGTGCGCAGTGCGGTCAGCGATGCCCAGCACGGCGAGCTCAACGATGCCGGCATGAACGTGCTGCGCGCCGAATTCGGCCGCGTGCCGATGCTGCTGGGCGCGCGCACCGTCAGCGACGACCCCGAATGGCGCTACGTCAGCACCGTGCGCATGCTGATCGCGCTCAGGCGCGCCTGCGACATCGCGCTGCGCTGGGCCGTGTTCGAGCCCAACGACGCGCCCACGCGCGCCGCCGTGGCCACCACGCTGATCGCCATCCTGACGCTGTTCTGGCAGCGCGGCGCCTTTGCCGGCGCCACCGCGGCGGAATCGTTCTTCGTGCGTTGCGATGAAGACACCACCGGCGCCGATGCGCGCGAGCACGGCCAGTTGATCGCGCTGGTCGGCATCGCGCCGGTGGCGCCGGCCGAGTTCATCGTGCTGCGCGTGGGCAGGCAGGACAACCTGCCGGTGTTCTCGCTGTTCGAACGCAAGGAGTTCGCATGAGCCTCGCCACCCGCCGCGACCCGCTGCTCGGCTTCAACTTCCTGGTCACGCTGTACGACTCGACCGCCTCCACCGGCTCGGCCGTGACGCGGATCGCGCTGTCGCCGCTGATGCCGGCGCCGGTGGCCGGCTTCAGCGAATGCAGCGGGCTGGAGATGACGATGGATACCGACGACTACATGGAAGGCGGCCTCAACGGTACCGTGCTCAAGTTCCCCAAGCGCATCCGCAATACCGAGATCGTGCTGCGCCACGGCGTGACCAGGAGCACCGAGCTGTTCGACTGGTTCTACGCCTTCACGGCGGGTGCCGGCAAGCGCAAGGACGGGCTGATCACGCTCTGCGACGCGCGCCACAAGCCGCACACCGTCTGGGGCTTCCGCCGTGGCCTGCCGACCAAGTACAGCGGGCCGCAGCTCAATGCCCAGCAAAGCGCGGTGGCGGTCGAAGCCGTCACCATCACCCACGAAGGCCTCTACCAGCTGGGCGGCGCGGCCGCGCTGGCCGGCGCCATCGGCGAGGCCGCCGAAGCCATCGGGAGCCTGTTTTGAGCGACGTCATCATCGAAAGCGTGGTCAGCCGCGTGCGCATCGTCGACGGTGCCGGCGGCTTGTCCGAGCAGACCGTGCGCAGTATCGTCGCGGCGCTGCTGCCGGCGGTGCAGCAGATGCTGGCCCACCAGCGCCAGGTGGCCAGCGAGACCTCCACCCGCAACGGCTACCTGGACTGGATGGAAGGCGAAACTGGGTCTGGCGGGTCCGGCGGATCCGGCGGATCCAGCGGTGACTGACGGAGCCATGCCATGACGATTCCGGCCAAGGGCAAGTTCAAGGTGCAGGTCGGGCCCAGGCCCGCCAACACCATCACCTACCCGGTACAGTTCAACCCGACCGAGCTGCAGTTCGACAAGCAGGTGCAGCTGGCCGAGATCGGCATCCCGGGGCTGGACGCGCCGCTGCAGCAGTTCGTGCGCGGCAACGCCGAGAAGCTGACGCTGGAGCTGTTCTGCGACAGCACCGACAAGGGCATGGGCATCGGCGCACAGTCGGTGACCAGGGAAACCGACAAGTACTACCAGCTGGTCAAGCTGATCCCCGCGCTGCACGCGCCCCCCATCGTCACCTTTATCTGGAACGACCAGTTCCCGGGCAACGAGCTCGGCAAGGCCTGGGGCGGCAGCCAGCGGCGCACCAGCTTCACCGGCGTGGCCGAGAGCGTGCGCAGCCGCTTCACGCTGTTCAGCCCGGAAGGCATCCCGCTGCGTGCCACCGTCAACCTGGTGCTGCGCGAGTGGCGGCCGATCGAGCAGCAGCTCGGCAAGCAGAACCCGAGCTCGCCCGACCGCAGCCACGCCCACGTGCTGCAGCGAGGCGAAACGCTCAGCGCAGTCGCCGGCGACTACTACGAGCGCGCCGGCGAGTGGCGCGCCATTGCCGACGAGAACGGCATCGAGGACCCGCGCCGGCTGGCGGCGGGATTGCGGCTGACGGTGCCGTCGATCCGCTAGGACTGCCCCATGGACGCCGAAGAATCATGGACGCCAGCGAATACCTGACCCTCGCGCGCGAATCGGCCCGCACCGGCATCGCGGGATTCCGCGTGCCGCGCTTCGAGCTGAGCATCGACGGCGTGCGGCCGGAGAACAGCGTGCTGCGCGACATCGTCGACATCACCTACCGCGACAACATCGACCAGATCGACGGCTTCGAGCTGACCGTCGGCAACTGGGACCCGGCGCGGCGCCGCTACAAGTACATCGGCTCGGACGACAGCAAGAGCGCGGCCGACGCCACCATGCATGAGCTGGAGACACTGTTCGAGCCCTGCTCCAAGGTGGTCCGCATCCGGATGGGCTATGCCAGCGAAATGGTGGAGATGCTGACCGGCAACTTCACCACCATGGAGCCGACCTTTTCCACCGGCGGGCCGCACACGCTGGCGGTGCGCGGCCTGAACCGGCTGCACCGGCTGCGCCGCAAGCGCTACGACGGCAACTGGCACGACACCACCGACAGCGCCATCGCCAGGAGCTTCGAGGGCCTGACCGATCCGGACTGGCGCAACAGCGGCCAGGACGCGCGGCGTATCCCGATGCCGATCCGCACCGATCCCGAGCAGGAGCCGCAGCTGGTCTTTGTCGGGCAGAAGAACGAGTACGACATCGACTTCCTGTGGCGGCGCGCGCGCATCCGCGGCTACGTGGTGACGGTCGAGCAGGATCCCGCCGACGGCAGCGACCGACTCTACTTCGGCCCGTCCACCAAAGGCGGCCCGACCCCATACCGCCTCGACTGGGGCGCGGGGCTGATGGACCTGAAGGCCACGCTGACCACCGCCAACCAGGTCAAGAAGGTGACCGTGCGCGGCTGGGACCGCGCCGGCCAGCGCGCCATCGAGGAAACCGCGGACCTGGAAGACCCGCGCTTCCTGCGGCGCAACCCGCGCCTGCTGGAGATCGTCAGGCAGTGCGACCCGCGCGAGGAGCGCGTGGTGACGCGCCCGGTCTCGACCCGCAATGAAGCCCGGCAACTGGCGCTGGACATCCTGACGGGCCACGCCCAGGAGCTGGTCAAGATCCAGGCCAGCGTGGTCGGCCTGCCGCGGCTGCGGGCCGGCTCGCACGTCAGCATCCAGGGCATCGGCGCGCGGCTGTCGGGCGAGTACTTCGTCACCGAGACCACGCACACGATCAATGCCAGCGGCTACGTCACCAAATTCACGGCGCGCCGGGAAGACCCGGACACCGGCCAGCAACTCGCCCCCGGAGGCACCCCATGAACCGCAGCGAACGCAGTGCAGGCATCGTCATCGGCAAGGTGATCGCCGTGCGCGACCCGGAGCGCCTGGGCCGCATCCAGGTCAACTACCCGTGGCTGTCCGGCCCCGAGCAGCGCTGGGTGCCGGTGGCCGCGCCGATGGCCGGCGGCGACCGGGGCGCGTTCTTCATGCCAGAGGTGGATGACGAAGTGATCCTCGCCTTCGACCAGGGCATGTGGGACCACCCGTACGTGATCGGCTTCCTGTGGAACCCGCGGCAGCGCCCGCCGTCGCCCGACGAGCGCCAGCGCATGATCCGCTCGCGCAACGGGCACGCGCTGCGCATGGTCGATTCGACCCCCGCCGCCGGCAACAAGGGCGCGCTGATCATCGAGGACGCGCATGGCAATACTGTTGTGATGACCAACACGCACATCAGCATCAACACGCGCGGCGCGCTGGCGCTCAACGCGGTCGGCAGCGTGACCATCAACGACCGGCTGGTGCGGCCCACCGGCGGGCCGATCTGAAGCGCGGCACATTCACATCCGGCACATCCGGCACACACGACACCGCGAGGCAAGCATGGACGTCCCGATCGAGGTACCGCTGCCTGACTCCCTGCAGAAGGCACTGCAGAAGCCGATCTGCATCCCGCTGCCCAAGCCTGGCAGCGCGCAGATCCAGTTGCCCACCGGCGGCACGCTCAAGGGCATTGTCGACATCACCAAGGGCATTCCGGACGACTGCTCGCTGAACTTCTCGCTGGTGCTGCAGCTGGCGCCGGTGATGGCGAGCATCGAGTGCCTGGTGAAGGTGCTCAAGCTGATCAAGCCGCTGATCGACGTGGTCAAGGCGCTGGGCCCGCCCGACCCGCCGACGCTGATCAAGGTGGTGCCGGAATTCCTGCAGGCGGCCGAGGCCGTGCTGCCCTGCCTGGCGGTGCCGACGCCCGCGGTGATGATCCCCTTCGTGCGCGACATCCTGTTGCTGATCATCAAGCTGCTCAAGTGCATCGTCGGCCAGCTCAAGAGCATCCTGGCGGTGATGGGCGGGCTGGCGCTGCAGATCTCGTCGGCGCAGGCCGAGGGCAACAGCGAGCTGATGGCGGCGCTGGAATGCGCGCAGGCCAATGCCAATGCATCGGCCCAGCACATGATGTCGGCGATCGACCCGGTGCTGGTGCTGCTGGCGCTGGCCGAGCCCTTCATGGGCATAGCCGGCGTGGCCCCGATCAAGACGCCCGCCATCGGTTCGGCCGAGGACATCGAGAGCCTGCAGAACGTGGTCACCACCCTCGACGATCTGACCAAGGCGCTGCAACTGGTCGCCGACGCGCTGGGAGGCTGACATGAAACCCGACTTCCTCGGCACCGGCCTTGCCTTCCCGCTGTCGGTCACGCCGCGCGGCAGGCTGGCGCTGGCGCGCGCCGGGCAGCGCATCGAAGAATCGATCTACCTGATCCTCGGCACCCGGCTGGGCGAGCGCGTGATGCTGCCCGCGTTCGGCTGCGCCATCCACGAGCTGCTGTTCGCGCCCAACGATCCCACCACTCGCACCGAGGCGGTGGACGCGGTGCGCGAGGCGCTGGCGCTGTGGGAAGCGCGCATCGACGTCCTGGCCGTGACGGCCGACTTCGACCCCGCGCAGCCCAGCCTGCTGCTGATCCGCATCGACTACCGCATCCGCGCCAACAACGCGCTGGCCAACCTGGTGTACCCGTTCTACATCAACGAATCCTACGTCTAGGGCCAGCATCATGCCGCTCAGGAATGAATACCCGGTGATCGACGACAGGCGCTTTGCCGACCTGGTGGCCGAGGCGCGCGCGCGCATTCCGCGCTACACGCCGGAGTGGAACGACGTCAACGACAACGAGCCCGGCATGGCAGTGGTGCAGCTGATGGCCTGGATGAGCGACCTGCTGATCGCGCGGCTTGGGCGCGTGCCCAAGCTGAACTACCTGAAGTTCCTGGAACTGCTCGGCATCGAGCTGCTGCCGGCGCGGCCGGCGCGCGCGGAGCTGAGCTTCCCGGTGCAGGCAACCTTCGCCGAGCCGACGCTGATCGTGCCGCTGCACACGCAGGTCGCGGCCGAGGTGCCGGGCGAAGAGCGGCCCGTCGTGTTCGAGACCGAGAAGGCGCTGATCGCGCTCAGCGCCCGGCTTGACACGGTGCAGGTCGACCAGGGCCTGCAGACCACCGACGTCAGTGCCGCCAACACGGAGGTGCAGGCCGGCTTCCTCGCCTTCGGGCCGGCGGTGCGGGTGGGCAACGCGCTGATGCTGGGCTTCGACTCCCCGCTGGACTTCCCCGGCGTGCCGATCGACCTGGCGGTGTGGATCGCGCGGCGCGATGCGCGGGCGCCGTTCTATGTCGACAGCCCGCTGGCCACCGCGCCGCCAGCGACGCTGGCGTGGGAGTACTGGAACGGCAAGGATTGGTACCCGCTCGACACGCTGCGCGACGACACCGCCGCCCTGACCCGCAGCGGCCATGTGCTGCTCGGCGCCGCGCCCCGCAACGGCCCGCAGCGCGCGATACTGGGCAAGGTGGCCGCGCCGCGCTACTGGCTGCGCGCGCGGCTGGCCGGCGGCGCCTACCAGCGTCCGCCGCGGCTGCTGGCGGTGCGCACCAACACGGTCCCGGCGATCGCCGCGCAGTCGGTCGATGCGGAGATCGTGGGGCGCAGCACCGGCATGCCCGACCAGGTGTTCCAGCTCGCCCAGCACCCGGTGCTGGCCGGCAGCCTGGCACTGGAGGTCGATGAAGGCGACGGGCTGCAGCCGTGGCAGGAGGTGGCGGATTTCCTGGCCTCCGGCCCGGACGATGCGCACTACGTGCTCAACCGCACCACCGGCGAGATCCGTTTCCACGGCATCGGCGGCCGCATTCCGGTGGCCAACCCGAATCGCCCTGCCAATATCGTCGCGCGGCGCTACCGCGTGGGCGGCGGCGCGCACGGCAATGTCGGCGCCGGATTGATCGCCACGCTGCGCGGCAGCCTGCCGGGCATCGACACCGAGGGCGTGGGCAACCTGTTCCCAGCCTTCGGCGGCGCGGATGAAGAAACCCTGGAAGCCGCGCGCGAACGCGCCGCCGCCACGCTGAAGAGCCACGAACGCGCCGTCACGCGCGACGACTTCGAGTTGCATGCGCGGCAGGTCGGCGGCGTGGCGCGCGCGCGGGCGCTGCCGCTGTTCCATCCTGCGTTTCCGGGCGTTGAAGTGCCGGGCGTGGTCAGCGTGGTGGTCGTGCCCGAGGCCAGCGACCCGCAACGGCCGCTGGACGATCCCGCGCCGCAGCCCACCGAAGGCCTGCTGCGCGAGGTCTGCGCGCGGCTCGACCAGCGCCGCCTGGCCACCACCGAGCTCTACGTGCTGGCGCCGACCTACCGGCTGCTCAGGCTCTCCGCCACGCTCACCGTGGCCGGCGATGCCGACCTGGCCGCGGTCAAGCAGGCAGCGCTGCTGGCGCTGCGGCGCTACTTCCATGCGTTGGTTGGCGGCGAGGACAGCAAGCCGGATGCCGACGGCAGCGGCTGGCCGTTCGGCGGCGACATCAGCTACTCGCGCGTGGTGCAGCGGCTGCTGCTGCCCGGGGTGGCCAGCGTCGACGACCTGCTGTTCCGGCTCGACGACACCGACTACCCGGCCTGCACCAACGTCCCGGTCGGCGGCGGCGCGCTGCTGCGGCTGGCCGACGACGCCCTGGCGCTGAGCGTCCGCTATGAAACCAGCGAGGTGGATGCATGAACCTGCCCTGCACCCTGCCCGCCAGTGCGCCCGCGGCCGGACCGGCGTCGCATGCGGCCTACCTGCCGCCGGTGCCGCGCCCGCCGCATGACCCCCTGACGCTGGTGCTCAACGGGGAGCTCGGCTGGCAGGCATTGCCCGGCAAGCCGCCAGCCGCTCCGGCCGCCACCATCGGCCCGCTGGGCGAATGCGGCGCGCTGACGCTGCTGCCGCTGCCCGGCTCCGGCCGCACGCTGACGGAAGCCACTGGCAGCTTCGGCGGGCTGGTGCTGCCGCGGCACCTGGCGCTGGCCGCGCTCGGGCCCTGCCAGCAGGCGCTGCTGCTGTTCGATGCCAAGGGCCGCCGCCTGCTGCGCTTCGACCCCTGCGCCTGCGCGTTCACCGACGCCTTCTGCCTGCGCCCGCAGGATCCGCGGCTGCCCGCGGGCCACGCCACGCTGGCAGAAAGCTGCGGGCGCCTCTACCTGGCCGATCCGTCGGCGCGCCGCGTGATCGTGCTCAACGCCGCCACCGGCGCCGCGCGCGGCGTGTGGCGCGCGCCGCTGGCCACGCCGCCGTGCGAGGCCGGCAGCCGGCTCGACGACTGGCAGCCGGCGGCACTGGCGGCGGCACCCAACGGCGATATCTGGGTCGGCGACCGCATGCACGGACTGCTGCTGCGCTTCGCCGCGTCCGGCTGCGTGCTGGAGCGCCATGACGGCTTTGGCGCCGTCGCCGCGCTGGCCGCCACCTGCGACGGCAGGCTGCTGGTGGCCGCGGATGGCGCCGAAGCGGTGGTGTTCTATGACCCGGCGACGCGCAGGCGGCTCGATCCGCCGCTGCGCCCGGCCGACCTCGCCGGCACCTTCGCGCCGCTGCCGCTGACGGTGCATGCCGATGGCTCGGTCGACCTGTCCGCACTATGCAGCCCGCCGTGCACCGCGCCGTGCGTGTTCGACCCGTCCGGCACGCTGCTGGACGCGCCCCCCGACGATCCTCCCGACGCGTGGCCCGCGACCGGCACGTGGCACTCGCAGGCGCTCGACAGCGGCATCTCGGAGTGCGTATGGGACCGGATCATCCTTGGCGCCAGCCTGCCCGCGCATACCCGGCTCGCCATCGACGTGCTCACCGCTGAAACCGAACTGCAGCCGGCCGACCTGCTGGAAGGCGGCGACTGGCAGCCCGCGCTGGCGCTGCATCCCGAGGCGGACGGCACCACCGCCTTCGACGGCATCGACTACATGCTGCGCGCCCGCCCCGGCCGCTTCCTGTGGCTGCGCCTGCGGCTGGACGGCAACGGCACGGCGACGCCGTCGCTGGGCTGCCTGGCGATCGACTTCCCGCGCATCAGCTGGCGCCGCTACCTGCCGGCAATCTTCGGCGCCGAGCCGGTCAGCGCGGAGTTCACGGACCGCTGGCTGGCGCTGTTCGACCGCCAGTTCCGCGACATCGAAAGCCAGATCGACGGGCAGGCGCGCCTGTTCGACGCGCTGTCTGCCCCTGCCGGCGGACGCCAGGACTTCCTTGGCTTCCTGGCCGGCTGGCTCGGGCTGGGCAGCGGCCTGTCGGCGCTGCCGCTGGCGCGGCAACGCGCGTTCATCCGGCACGCGGCGCGCGCGTTTGCCTGGCGCGGCACGCCACGCGGGCTGACGCACACGCTCTACCTCTTTCTCGGCCTGCAGCGCTGGTGCGGCTACAGCGCCGGCACGGCGCCCTGCGTGCCATGCGCTACCGACATTCCCGAACGCTTCCGCTGGCGCCCGCCGCGCCTGCTGCTGGAGCACTACATCCTGAGGCGCTGGCTGTTCCTGGGGTTCGGCCGGCTGTCAGACAACGCCCGGCTCTGGGGCGAGCGCATCGTCAACCGCAGCCGGCTGGGCGCAGGCGCGCCGCCCATCGCCACGCCGGGCTGCCCGCTGCCGGCCCTTGCTGGCAGCGAAGGCGGCGATGACTGCGCGCCCTGCGTCGGCCCCGTCCATGCCGGCCGCCACGGCGCCGCCAGCCCGGACGAAAGCGCGCGCATCGGCGTGACGCAGCTCAAGACCGCGCAGGACCCGTGGCGCGATCCCTTCCATGTCTACGCGCACAAGCTGTCGGTGTTCGTGCCCGTGGCCTGCGTGCGCGAACCGGCGCTGGCACGCGCGCTGGCGCAGCTGCTCAAGGCCGACGTGCCCGCGCACGTGCAGGCCACGCTGGTGCCGGTGGCGCCGCGCTTCCGTATCGGCGTGCAGGCGATGCTGGGGCTGGATGCCGTGATCGGCTACCGCGCCGCGCCGGTCACGCTGGATGCGATGAAACTCGGGCGCGCCACCGTGCTGGGCGGCGCCGACCGCGACGGCGGCGCGCGCGCCTTGCGCGTGGGCACGCGGCGCGTGGGCATGGACACAACGATGCAGTAGCGGCTGCTGGAGCGGCCACCAGAGCGGACCAACGACGAGAGGTCTCAACCATGGGCAACGCAATGCATACCCCGACTGGCTGCTGCGACGCACCCTGCCCGGGCTGCGAGGTGCAGACCCCGCTGCGCAACCATTACTTCTTCGGCAAGCTGATGGACGTGCCGGACTTCGATGTCGAGCAGGCCTATGTGGTGGAGAAGTTCCGGCGCCACCACGCGCGGCTGCACGGCACCGGCGTGATCTGCGGGCTGGAGGTGGTGGCACACCCGAACCCCGCCTGCCGGGACCGCTACGTGGTGGTCAGGCCGGGCGCGGCGCTCGACTGCTGCGGCAACGAGATCCTGGTGATCGACGAGGAAACGCTGGACATCACCTGCTTCCCGGCCGTGCGCGCGCTGATCGAGCAGCACGATGGCGCGGACCACCTGTTGCTGCTGTGCCTGCGCTACCGCGAGTGCCCCACCGAGGAAGTCCCGGTGCTGTACGACGAATGCGGTTGCGATGACACCCGCTGCGCGCCCAACCGCATCCTGGAAAGCTATGAATTCGACGTGCTGGTCGATCCGGAGCTGCCGGCGGTGCCCCCCGCGCAGCCCCAGCCGCCCACGCTGACGTGGCAGGCCAGCGTCACGCTGGACGGCGCGCGCGCGGTGGCGCTGCACGAGGCCAGCCAGCGCGCCTATCTCGCCGCGGACTTGTCGGGCGGCGGCGGCACGGTGCAGCAGCTGTGGCTGTCGAACCAGGCGTATATCGCCACGCACAACTTTGCCACCGCGGTCTTCGGCATCGCCGTGAACGGCGACGGCACGCGGCTGGTGGCACTGGTCGCCGGCGCCACCGCGGCCGACCCGGCGCGGCTGGCGCTGCTGGATACCACATCCGCCGGCGCCTTCGCCGGTGCCGAGGACGCGACGCTCGACCTGGCGGGCACGGCCGGCGCCACGCAGGCCTGGGTGATGGCGATCGGCGCGAACCGCGTTGCGGCGCTGGTGGTCAGCGGCGGCGACAGCCTGCTGTTTACCGTCGATGTCGCGCCGGGCACGCTGACGGCCGTGCTCGACGCCACGATGAGCGGCTTTGCCGCAACCGCATGGGCGCTCGGCAGCGACGGCAAGACGCTGTATCTGGCGCAGGCCAACGGCGCCATGCAGTCGGTCGACCTGACCGCGGCAGCGCTGGCGCCGTCGGCGCTCGGCCTGTCCGGCATCAACGTCAGTGCGCTGGCCACTGTCAAGACCGATGCCCTCGACCTGCTCGCCTGGACCGACCAGGCCGGCCAGCGCATCGCGCTGTCCAGGCCGGACGGCACGCTGCTGCACCAGGATCCGCTGCCCGCGCCGCCCGTGGCGCTGGCCGCCGAACCGGCCGGCCGCTTCGGCTACGTGCTGATGCAGCCCGCCACCGGCAACAGCCGCATCGTCGCGGTCGACCTGCGCCGCATGCAGCAGGGCCAGCCGGCGCTGCTGTCCAACGCGCTGGAGATCGGCCCGGGCGGCGACGCGCTGGCGCTCGCCGGCGAGCGGCTGTGGGCGGTCTATGACGACGGCGCCGCGATCGCCGCCATCGAGGCCACCCATTGCGAAGATTTCCTCGATCCGCATCCCTGCCCGGCCTGCCCCGCGCCGGACTGCGTGACGCTGGCCACGATCGCCCGATACCGCCCGTCGCGCAAGCTCGAAGACCCGGCCGTGCCGCCCAGCGACCCGCTCGCCGACGCGGCGGCCAACATCGCTCGCCTCGACATGCTGACCTGGCGCGCGACCGTGCCCAGCGTGGCCGACCTGGCACTGGCGGTGCGCTGCATGCTGGAGCACTGCTGCGGCGGCACCAGCGCCAAGGGCGAGCAGGGCGATCCTGGGCTGCCCGGGCAGCAGGGTGAGAAAGGCGAGAAGGGAGAGAAGGGAGAGAAGGGAGAGAAGGGAGAGAAGGGCGACAAAGGAGACAAGGGCGACCCCGGCGATCAGGGTGAACCAGGCAAGCCCGGCGACGGCCTGGACTGGGCCCTGCCCCACATCTGCGACATCAACTGGAAGCATGCCGAGCACATCCCCTTCGACGCCATCGCCAAGGGACTGGTGGTGGCATTCGACACGCCGGTGATGGCCGCCGACCTGCACGCCGACGCCATCCACCTGCAGGTGCAGCACGATGAGCGCCTGATCGAGCTGCCGCTGCGCTGCTGGTGCGACCTGCCGCTGTCGCGCGAAGACCTGGAGCCCGGCCAGCTGGAACGCGACTGCGATGCGCAGACCCAGTTCGACCCGGGCATCGACGCCAACGGCATGGCCACCGCGGTGCGCATCGGCCAGCAGATCCTGCCGAAGCTGGTCGAGACCATGCAGGGCAAGCCGGCCAGACTGCGGCTGCTGGTCAACGGCGACTTCATCCGCGGGTTGCACCACGACACCAAGCAGCTGCGCGCGCTCGATGCCGACCACATCCCCAAGCTGGTCCCGCCGTCGCCGCCCAATCCGCCGCAGCCCGGCAAGGTGCCGGAGTGGCTGCAGCCGCAGGACGAGCGCGTCAGCGGCGATGGCATCGAGGGCGGCACCTTCGAAAGCTGGTTCACCGTAGAACGAGGATAGGGAGCACCAGGCGATGAACACCGTGAACGACCTCTATCGCAAGCGCCAGGGCCAGAGCCCCACCGCCTGCCCGCCCGAGCCCTGCGTGTGCGGCACCTGCGGCATGCTGGAATGCCTGTGCCGGCCGCGCTTCTTCGCCGGCCAGGTGCTGACCGCCGACGACCTCAACCGGCTCGACGGCTATATCCGCGGCAAGCACCGGCTGCACAACCGGCAGTTGCACGGCTGGGGCGTGGTCAACGGGCTGGAGGTGACCTGCAACCCGTGCGGCGACGGTGTCGCGGTCGGCTGCGGCTATGCGCTCAGCCCCTGCGGCGACGACATCGTGGTGTGCGAGGCGGTCAGCGTCGATGTATGCGAGCTGATCCGGCGCTGCAAGGATGCGGAGCACCGCTGGCAGCAGTGCGAGCCGATGAAGCATCCGTCGCCGCAGCAGTGCGACGCCGGCGAAGAAGAGTGGATCCTGGCGATCCGCTACGCCGAAGCGCCCGCGCGTGGCGTCAAGCCGCTGCGCCCGGCGCCGGACTGCACCGCCAACAGCTGTGCCTGCGGCGGCAACGGTGGCAAGTGCGGCTGCGGGGGCGCCTGCGGCGGCATGAAATGCGGATGCAACGGCGGCGGCGGCAACGGCGCCACGCTGGCCAGGCCGCGCGGCGCGCCGGTGCAGTGCGAGCCCACCGTGATCTGCGAGGGCTTTGCCTTCGAGGTCTACCGCAAGCCGCCCGACAAGGCCCCGGATCCTGTCGGAACCACAGACAGCACCGTCGGGGGCGCGGCAGGCAACAACCAGGCGTTCAACCCCGACTCCGAACTGATGCAGCGCTTCCGCTGCTGCATCGAACTGCTGGCCACGCAGATGCCCAAGCTGCCCGGCACGCTCAAGGTCCCCGCCACCGCCGCCGAGGCGCAGGCGTGGTACCAGTGGATCGGCGCGGCGCGCATGCAGCTGCGCCGCTATTTCGCCAGCCACGGCAGCTACAACTGCGACCTGATGGCGCAGTTCAATGCCATCTCCTATCCCGCCGCGGGCACGCTCGCCAATGCGGGCGCCATCTACCTGGCGATGGTGCTGCTGATGATCGTGTGGCTCGACGCAGTGCTCGCCTGCTTCTGCTCGGCGCTGCTGCCGCCGTGTCCGGCGCCGACGCGCGAGGTGCGCGTGCCGCTGGCGTCGCTGCATGTCACCGGCGGCTGCGGCGCCCAGTCCTGCCGCGTGCTGCGCGTGTGCAACTGGACCGTGCACCGCAAGTTCGCCACCACCTTCCCGTCGCTGCAGTACTGGCTCGGCATCCTGCCGTTCGGCAAGCAGCTGCGGCAGCTGCTGGAAAACCTGTGCTGCTTCGATATCGGCGGCATCCTGCCCGACACCACGCCGCAGGACACCGCGTCGGGCGCGCAGCCCGGGCTCTTTGCGATGCGCAGGGAGATCGCACCCGATGTGGCACCGGACGTTGCGCCTGACGCCGCGGCCGGGAACGGGAACGGGAACGGGAACGGCAGCGGCAGCGGCAGCGGCAGCGGCAACGCCGACATCAAGCTGGCCGATGCGGCGTACCAGCGCGCCAACGACCTGCTGAACCCCGCCGTGGCCGAGCCCGAACGCATCGCCGGCGCCACCGGGCTGCTGCGCGCCGCACTGGCGCGCACCGGCAAGACGCTGGAATTCAGCACGCTGGCGGAAAGCATGATGGGGCCGGGCAGCCCCGGCAACGGCCGGGACCGGCTGTCCCCCGCGGAGACGGCCAACCTGCCCCAGTTCGTGATCGCCAACCAGCTGATGCGTCCGGCCGTCACGGCCGCGATCGCACCGCTGCTCGACGCCGCGCTGGGCCTGTCGCTGCGCGCCACCGCCTTTGCCGGGGCAACGCCGCAGACGGCTGCGCCCGACGCCATGGCCGCCCTGCGCACAGAGATGGACGCGCTGCGCGACAGCGTCAAGGCGCAGGCAGCGGAAATCGAACGGCTCAAGGCGGCGGCCAAACCCGCGGCCAAACCCGCCGCCAAGCGCAGCGGCCGCAAACCCGGCTAGGAGGAAGGCGCCATGACCACCGAATTCGCCGAGCGGCCGCGCTTCTTCGAGGGCCAGTACCTTGGGGCAGAGGACCTGCAGGCGCTGCTGCGCTACTTCAGCACGCTGCTGGCGCGCCACCACCTGGGCAGCCACAGCTGGGGCATCGCCTCCGGCATCGAGCTGGTCTACCAGGACTCGCCGCAGGGCACGGTCGAGGCCTACCTGACGCCAGGGTTGGCCACCGACGGCTATGGCCGTGCCATCGTGGTGGCCGAGCCGTTCCCGCTCGACGCCGGCCTGTTCGCCGGGCAGCCGGCCGGCCTGGTGAACGTCTGGATCCGCTATGACGAGGCCGCCGGCCAGGGCGTGCGCCCCGGCTTCGAGGTGTGCGGAGCCACCGATGCCTATGCCCGCGTGGTCGAGTCGTTCCTGGTCGAGGTCGGCGAGCGCAAGACCATCGAGACCCGCCAGAGCGGCGTGGCGCTGGGCGACGACAGCTATGGCGACGCGCGCGAGGCGCCGGGCGCGCTGCTGCCGCTGCAGCCGGTCGCGCCGGATGGGTCGGTGCCGGCGCAGCGCTTTCCCGGCGCTGACGATCCCAGCCTGTGGCTGATCCCGGTCGGGCGCGTGCTGTGGCAGGGCGGCGCGCTGCAGAAGCCGACACCCGCCAGCGCCACCCAGTCGCGCCTGTTCCGCCGGCATTCGGGCTGGATCGGCGAGGCGCTGCACGGCACCGGCGGCCTGCTGCGGCTGCGCGGGCGCTGGATACCGCGTGCGGGCGCCACGCCAATCGAGCAATTGTGCGAAGCCGACCAGCCCGCCGCCACCGACCTGGTGTTCTGCGCCAGCGACCCCGACACGCCGCACTTCCGCGAGCCGGTCTGGCTCGACGCCGATACGCGCGCGCGCGGCCACCTGCGCTACTACGGCACGCGCGCCGAGTGGGTCGATGCCGGCGGTACCGACTACCTGGCACAGGGCACCGTCACGGCGCTCCAGCGCGCCGCGCCCAGTACCGTCGACGGGGTCGACCTGCGGGTGCTGCTGGGCCAGCCGCAAGGCACCGCCGGCCCGACCCGGCTCACCCTCGGCGCCGCCACCCCGACCGGCACCGACCCCTGCGCGATCGGCTTCAGCTATACCGCCGGCGTGGCGATCCAGCACGACGGCCGCGTCGGCATCGGCAGCACCGACAAGGCGCTGGCCCTGCCGCTGACGGTACGCGCGATCGCCGCCAACGGCGGCCTGGTCGGGCTGGAAGGCACCGGCGGCGCGCTGGCGTGGCAGATCAACCTTGGACCGGCCAAGAACGGCCTCAACGTGACCCAGGGCGATCCCACGCTGAGCAACCTGTTCATCGAGACGGCCAGCGGCAATGTCGGCATCGGCACGCTGACGCCGGGCGCGCGGCTCGACATCCAGCAGGTGCCGTCGCCGCAGGGCAATGCGGTGGGCAACGGCAAGTGGCTGCAAATGGGCAACAGCGGCGCGCCCGATGCCGGCCAGGCGTGGTTCCAGTACGGCCCGCAGCTGGCGCCGCTGCTGGTGCTGAGCGACCTCGACGATCCGCCCCGGGTCCAGTTCCAGCAGGTCGGCAACGGCAACGAGGCGGCCGCGCAGTTCTCGAGCTGGATCGGCCAGGCGCGCAGCAACTCGCCCGACCTGGCGCTGTTCGGCGGCAGCGTCGGCATCGGCACGCTGACGCCGTCGCGCACGCTGCACGTGCTCGGCAATGAGATCCACAGCGGCGGCGGCGGTGCCGGGTTTTCGTTCGAGAACCGCGAGACCGGCGCCTTTATCGGCAGCCCGGGCAACGGCGAGCGCTGGGTCTGGTACGCCAGCGGCGGCAATGCGCGGCTGTGGAGCAACGGCGACAAGCTGACCGTGACCCCGGCCGGGCGCATGGGCCTGGGCACCGCCGCGCCGGCCAGCACGCTGGAAGTGCGCGGCGCGATCCGGCTTGGCGACAACGGCGACTATTTCGCCGTGGGCGGCCTGGCCGAGATGCGCATCGTGGCCGGGCAGGCCAGCGCGGGCGGCGGCTCCGCAGGCACCGGGTGGAGCGTGATGCGCACCGGCACGGGCCAGTACACCGTGAGCTTCGCGCCGGCCTTTAGCGCGACGCCGGTCATCGTCGCCAGCCTGGTCGACTCGGCCAACAACGACCAGGTTTGCACCGTGCGCAACGTAGGCCCCGGCGGTTTCACGCTGATCGCCCGCGACGTCACGCCACCGTCGGAAGGCAGCTTCGTCGACAACGCCTTCCACTTCGTCGCCTACGGGCCCCGCACCTGAAAGGAGCCGCCATGGACCACGCCACCGCCAACGCGCCCGCGGCATCCGCCGCGCCCATCGAACGCAGCCTGCTGCAGGCGCGCCTGGCCACGCTGCGCAGCGAATACAGCGCGGGCCAGCGGCTGCTGGCCGAGGCCGAGGCGCGTGCCGCCACGCTGCGCGAGCAACTGCTGCGCATCGGCGGTGCCGCGCAGGTGCTGGAAGAGCTGCTGGCCGTCGACGCCCAGCCGCCTGCCACCGCTGCCGCCACGCAGGTATAGCAATGGCCCACCTGCGCATACGGCACTGGCACAACGCGTACACGGTGCCGGCCACGCACCCCGCGCCGGCCGCGCTCGGCCACCAGCTCGACGCGCTGGCGCCGCAACTGGCGCAGGCGCTGGCGGACCAGCTCGACGCACTGGGCCTGGATGCCGATACCGTGGTGCTGTTGCCGCGGCTGGAGATCGCATGCGAGATCGATACTGCGTGCCCTGGCGAGCAGATCGTGCGCCACTGGTCGCGCCAGCTGGCGCTGGCCTTTGCGCACGCGCTGGCGGACCCGGCCGGCGACGCCGTGCGGATGCCCTCGCGCGCGGCCTACCATGCGCGCTTCATCGAACGGCTGCTGCGCGGCGACGGCTGGGATAGCTGGCTCTTCCACCGTTTTGCCGGCCTGCGCATGTTGCCGGCGGGCGCGGCCATCCGCACGCTGCTGACCGAAGACGCCGCCACCGGGCGCGCCACGCTGGCGCTGCTGGACAGGGCTAGCAGGCCCATGCTGCTGGCGGCGCTGGGCGAGCGCGAGGCGGTGCGCATCCTGTGCCGCTGGCACGAACAGGAGAGCGATGCCACCGAAGCAGGCGCGGTGGAGCTTGCCGCCAGCGCATGGCGGCAAGCGTCGCCCGGCCGCGTTGCGCCGCCGCTGCTGGCACTGTGGCTGCTCGCGCATGGCGGCGCGACGCAGCAGGCTGGCATCGGCGCGCTGTGCTGGCTGGCGGCATTGCTGTCGATGCCTGAGGAAGCGCCCGCCACGGTGCTGGCGCGTCTTGCCACGCACGGCATCATCGACAGCAAGCCTGTCTCCGCCACGGATCCCGACTGGCTGGTGCTGCTCGCCACCACGCCGTCGCCTGTGCGTGCGGCGATGGCGTCGCTGGCAGCGCAGGCCAGGCAGGTACGGCACGAGCGCGCGCCATCCACGCCCGACGCCGCGGCGGAACAGCTTGACGCGCCATTCGGTGGCCTCGCGTGGCTGCTGCCTGCCCTGCATGACCTGTGTGACGGCGGCTGGGCCAGCGCACTGCCCGCGCCGCCAGCCGGGGCCGGCAGCGCGCGCGACCTTGCCGCGCTGCTGGCGCTGGCGATCGCCGCCGGCCATCGTGGCGAACAGGTGTGGCGCGATCCGTTCTGGCGCGCCTTCCTGCAGGTGGCACCGGGCTTCGCGCTGCCGGCGCTGCACGACTGGCTGGTCGCCGCGGACGCCGGCGCGCCCGCTAAGGCGCTGGCCACCGCGTTGCGCCGCTGCGCCTTCACCGGCGTCGCGCGACTCCGGGTGCCGGCCCGCGCGACGCGCACCGAGGTATGGATCGAGCCCGGCAGCGCCTGCCGCCTGCATGCCACTTCGCCACCAGCTGACCAGGCCGAGTCCGCCCCGCTGCCGTTCGCCAAGCGGCTGCGCCTGACGCGGCTGCTGCGCCAGGATCTTGCGCTGCTGCACGCCAGCCCGGTGCTGGCGGCGCTGCCGCCAGCCTGGCGAGACATCTTCGCCACGCTGGCGCAGGCCGCGCTGCGGCGCACTGCCTTCCGCATCCCGGGCGCGGCCTGCTGCACCTTGCCGTACCTGTTCGCCAACGTGCTCGACACGCGCGGCGAAGCCCACCGCGACGGTGCCAGCGCGGCGGCCTGGACCCTCTCACTGCGGCGCCCGCCGCTGCACGTGCTGCTGAGCCTGAACGGCATGGCACGGCTGCGCCTGGACTGGCCGGGCCAGCGCCAGCTGAGCCTGCACTGCACGGAGTGACCGTATGCGCCGCGATCTCGACCCGCTCATCGCCGGCGGCCCACAGGCGCCGATGCCGGCACCATGGCCGCAGGCACACCCCTTCGGCAACGAACGCCTGTGGCTGGACTGCCTGGTCGAACGCGAGATCCTGCGCCTGCGCGCACGCTATGAACTGTCGCTCGACGAGTTGCGCGGCCTCTATATCTCGGATCGCCAGGTCGACGCGCTGCTGCGCCAGCAGGCCGGGCAGCACGGCCAGCCCGATGCCGATCCCGCCGGCGCGCTGACGCGCCAGGCCGCGCAGTGGCGCGAGCATTTCAACGCGGGTTCGCCACTGGCGCTGCTGGGCGAGCGGCTGGAGCTGGCGGCGGCGGACCTGGAGCTGCTCTTCGTCGTGCTCGCGCCCGAACTCGACCTGCGCTACGAGACGCTCTACGCCTATCTGAACAACGACATCACGCGCAAGTTCGCCACTGTCGACATGGTGTGCCGGCTGCTCGGCGTCGACGGGATCCCGCATGACGCCGCCGCGATGCGCATGCGCATCGGCACGCTGGCCGCGTCCGGCATCCTGGTGCTCGCCGACAGTGGCGAACAACGCAGCACGCTCGGGCAAAGCCTGGCGCTGGCGCCGCCAGTCGCGCGATTCCTGCTCGGCATCCCGCCCGCCGCGCAGGAGATGGCGGGCGCGGACGAACCCTGGCTGGAAGCCGTGGCCGACGCCATCGGCGCACCAATCGCCGGCGGCGAGTTGATCGCCTGCCGCAGCGACGACCCCGAGCGCCAGGCCGGCTGGGCGCGCCGCCTGCTGGCCCGCCGCGGCCGCCACGCGCTGCACCTGGCGCCGCACGCCCTGCTGGCGGGCACATCGCCGCTGCTGACCGCCCGGCTCGCGCACGCCGTGCTGGTGCTGCACGATGCCGGCGGCACCAGCCGCGACGCCGCAGCGGACGAACGCCTGGCCGCCGCGCTGCGGCACGCGCTCGATGCCGGCCTGGACGTGCTGTGGCTGGTGCCGCCGAACTGGCGCCCCCTGCCCACGCTGTCGCGCCTGCCACTGACCGTCTTCACGCTCCCTGCCGCCACCGGCGCCGAACGCGCACAGGACTGGGCCGATGCCATCCACGACGCCCGCCTGGCCGATGCGGGACAGCCGGCCGCGGACATGGCCAAAGCGCTTGCCGCCCGGTTTTCCCTGTCCGGCACCCGCATCCGGCAGGCGGTGCGCGCCGCGCAGGCATTGTGGGCGGCCGATCCGGCCATCGCCAGCGGCCGCGAGGCGCTCGACCGCGCCGCGCGCCAGCTTGCCGCGCAGGGGCTGGCGCAGGTGGCGGAACTGGCCACGCGCCCGCACCGCTGGCCGCAGCTGGTACTGCCCGCCACCACGCTGCAGCTGCTGCACGAAATCGCCGCCGCCATCGCCTGCCGCGAGCGGGTGTTCCGCGACTGGAACATGCAGGGCCGCACCGGCCGCAGCGCCGGGCTGATGCTGCTGTTCGCCGGCGCCTCCGGCACCGGCAAGACCATGGCGGCGTCGGTGCTGGCCAACGACGCCGGCCTGGACCTGTTCCGCGTCGACCTGGCAAGCGTGGTGTCGAAGTACATCGGCGAGACCGAGAAGAACCTGGAGCGCATCTTCAGCGCTGCGCAGGACGCCGACGCCGTCCTGCTGTTCGACGAGGCCGATGCCCTGCTCGGCAAGCGCGCCGAAGTCAAGGACGCGCACGACCGCTACGCCAATATCGAGGTGGCCTACCTGCTGCAGCGCATGGAAACGCACGACGGCGTGGTGATCCTGGCCAGCAACCTGCCCAAGAACCTCGACCCCGCCTTCGCGCGGCGCATGCACTACACGGTCGAGTTCGGCCGGCCCAATGCGGCGCTGCGCGAGCAGTTGTGGCGCGGCATGTTCCCGCCGGGCGTGCCGCTGACGGGCGACATCGACTATATGTTCGTCGCCGGGGAATTCGAGCTGACCGGCGGCGACATCCAGACCATTGCGCTGGAAGCGGCCCTGCTCGCCGCGGGCGAAGGCAGCGCGGTCGGCATGGCGCAACTGATGCGGGCACTGTCGCGGCGCCAGACCAAGCATGGCGACCCCGGCGCGGCGGCGCGCTTCCGCGCCTACCAGGACACCGTCGAGCGGGGGCGCGCCTGAGGCGCGGCGACGGCCATGGCGCACTATGCCCGCCATGCCTGGCGGCAACGGCCCGCGGCCGAACCGCAAGGACCCGGCCGGCAGCACCACCGGCCCGGCGGCGGCACGCCGGCGCGGCCCGACAACCAGGCCGCCCAACGCTACCGACCCGGGACCGGGACAGGCCGCCACGATGTCGCCGCCATGCTCGCCAGGCTCGCCGCCCTGCCCGCGCGCAGGCTGGATGCCCGCGAGCGCGAACGCCTGCCCGCCGCGGTGCGCGAGCCGGCCAGGCAGGCCCTGCTGCACACCGGCCCCGAGGCTGCCGCCATGGCGCTGGCCTTGCGCGCCCGCGCTTTCACGGCCGGTCGCCACGTTGCCTTCGGCGAGCACCAGTTCGCGCCGGGCTCGACAGCTGGCAACCGGCTGCTCACGCACGAGCTGAGCCACGTCGGCCAGCACCGCGGCGGCGACCTCCCCAGCCATGGCGAAGTGGCCCCGGCCAGCAGCGCGCCGGAGCAGGAAGCCGTGCGGGTGGCGGAGGGCACCGCGCCTGCCCTCGCCGCCCCCGCGCACGGCGGCATCCTGCGCGACGAAGACCGGACCTCGAGCCGCGACGACCTGATCGCGCGCTTCCGCGCCGCCGTGCGCTATGGCCGCTGGGAAGAAGCGGCCGTGCTGCTCAACGGCTTCAGTGACAAAGACATCGGCATGCTGCTGGGCGAGCTCTCGCGCAAGGACCGCGAGCTGCTGCGCAACGGCGCCGCCAGGGGCATGCCCGGGTGGTCGAAGCGGGTCACCGATCCGATCGAGGGCATGGCCTTTGCCGACATGGAGCAGGACCGCATCCGCCAGTTGCGGCAGGACTACGACAACGCCGTCGCCAAGGGCAACTGGGACGACGCGGCCCTGCTGCTCAACGGCTTCAACGACGCGGACATCGCGGCACGCACCGCGCAGCTGGGCCCCGAACAGCTCGACGCGCTGACCCAGGCCGCGGACCGCAAGATGCCGGGCTGGGGAGACCGCGTGATCTTTCCCGCCCAGGCCAGCCTGCTCAACCAGGTGCCGCTGCTGTTCCCCGGCGGCGGCGCGCCGCGCAACCCGCTGGTCGACTGGAACGCGGGCAACCTGCGCGGCCTGCCGGCGGAAGACATGGTGCTGGTCAACAACTATCCGGGCGCGGTCAAGCTGCCGCGCAACTTTCCCGGCGTGGATTTCATCGAGGGCGGCACCGCCATGCCGATCACCGGCCTCGGGCGGCAGCGCCTGCCCTTCTCCGGCCAGAGCGCCAGCATCGAGGGCGGCGCGCTGATCCAGCTCAAGACGATGAAGAACTCGCTGCCCTTCTACCAGAAGCCCGACACCATGTACAAGGAACTGAGCAAGGGGCTGGAAAAGCTCGCCAACTTCGAGCCTGGCTCCGGGCGCAGCGAGAAGATCGGCAACGAATGGTTCCGCATCGAACACCAGGGCGCGCCGCAACGCCGCATCCTCCATATCGAGCTGGAGGTCGCGCCGACGCCGCAGCAGCAGGCGCAGCTGGCCCGGCTGGCGGCCGACGCGCAGAGCCACGGCGCCTTCGGCGCGGGCAACAAGGTCGAGGTGGTGGTCAAGACGCCGCCGCCGCAGAGCAAGGCCGGCCCCTATGCCAGCTGGGGCGCGGGCACATTCAACATCGCGCTGTTCGCCGCGCAGACCATTGGCCGGCAGAAGAAGATGGCGCGCGACCTGGAAACCAAGGGCTACGCGCCGGTGGGCCCGCTGGCCTACGCCGACCAGCCGTGGTACGTCAGGCTCGGCAGCTTCCTGCGCGGCGACTTCATGGAGCGCTTCGGCGATGTCGGGCCGGTCAATATGCCCGTGTGGCGCGCCAACGTCCGCGGCAAGGCGAACGCCAAGCGTCCCGGTGAAACGCTGGTGGTGAGCTGGCAGTACAAGGACCCGCTGGATCCGCTGGGCTTTATCCAGGACGTCGACGTCACCTACCAGAAGAAGCAGGATGGCAGCTGGGAAGTGAAATCGGTCGAGGACAAGCCAGAGGGCTTTACGCCGCCCAGCCTCGATACGATCGTGGATCCCAAGGTGACGGACCAGGGCGTGGAACTCCACCTGACCTGCTCCGCCACCCGGTGCGCCTGAGCCGCCGGCGAACGCCATGCAGACCCGAGCCCACGCTGACCGCACCGCCAACGCCGCCGGCACCGACCGGGGCGACCGGGCCGGAAAGCCCGCCAGTGCCGGGCGCCAGCAGCGCGGCGGCGCCGACCCCGCCGGCACCCGCCTTGCCGGCGCCGCGCAGCCTGGCAATCTGGCCCTGCAGGACCTCTACGCGCGTGGCGAGATCCGCGCCAGGCACACGGTGGGCGCACCCGGCGACCCCGAAGAAGCCGAAGCCGATCGCATGGCCGATGCCGCGCTGGCCGGCAAGCCCGCCGGCTGCACCTGCGCGGCCGGCCAGCCGCCGTGCCCCCATTGCCGGGCCGCGGCGCACGGCACCGTGCGCCGCAAGCCGCGCGGCCATGGCCTGCCTGCCGGTTCCTCCAACCTGTCGCTGGGCCATGCGCGGCATCTCGGCGACAGCGAGCGCAGCTTCTTCGAGGCGCGCTACCAGGCCGACCTGTCCGACGTCCGCATCCACGACAATGCCGACGCTGCCGCCAGCGCGGCGCACCTGGACGCCCGTGCCTTCGCCCTCGGTTCGCACATCGCCTTCGGCGCCGGCCAGTACCGGCCGCACACCAGCGATGGCAAGCGGCTGCTCGGGCACGAACTCGCGCACGTGCTGCAGGACGGCCGTCGCGCGCAAGCCGCGCCGACGCTGCGCCGGGATCCGCTGCAGTCCTCCTCGGCGTCAGCCTCGTCCACCTCATCCACCTCATCCACCACCCAGGCCTCTTCCCCGCTGAGCCTGGCGCCATCCGCCGGCGAGCCCCAGGTCTGCCGCGCCGAAGCCCCGGCCGCGCCGCAGATGTGCGTGGCGCCGCCCGACCCGGCCAACCCGACCGTACTGAACCTGACCGGCTCGCTGGACGAGCGCGTGTCCTCGTTCAAGGAACTGGTGAAGACCACGGCCATCCACCGTTTGCTGGCAAACAAGCGCAATCTCGGCATGTGGTCGGGGCTGGTGGACGAAGTCATCCCCAGCGAAGACCTGGCGGCCATGGGCATGACGCAATCCGGCGCGTCACGCCCCTACTTCGAGCTGCAGGAAATGCGCGACCCCCTGATGCGCGAACTGCGCGCGAGGCAGGCCTTCGGCGAGTTCCGCGCCTGCACCGGCTGCCACCTGGAAACGCAGATCTCCGCCTCGCGGACCGAGCGCGAGGCGCTCAGCTTCGGCAGTTGGGCCACCCCGACCGAATTGCGCGCGGGGGTCCGTCCGCGGTCGCGCTTCGACACGCTGGAGAGCCAGTCCCGCCTGCCTGACCTGGGCGCGCTCTACGGCCTCGCGCCGGCGCCCGCCACCGGCACGACGACCACGGCCACGACCACCGCTGGCGGCGCCAGCGCGCGGCCCAGCCTGTACCGCCCGCCGGCCGGATCGGCCGAAGCCGAACTGCACCAGATGTATCCCGATCCCGCGGCGACCCGGCAAGCGCTGGCCCGGGTCGGGCCGATCATGCAGGCACTGGGGCCGGAGGGCTACAAGGTGCTGCCGGAGGGCATGCTCGACACGCTGCGCACCGGCACCGCGCGGGAGATACGCGATCAGATCCTGTCGGCCATCACCACGCGCCGCGGCAACTACGACGAACTGATCAGCAAGATCCGCGCGAACGAGGTCGGCTACGAGCATTTCGGCCCCGTCATCCGGAGCCTGCTGCCGCTCGCCGACCCAGCGGTCCGCACCGCCATCCAGGATGAGATGGACCGCAACGCGTTCTGGGCAAAGGTCGAGTCGGTCGTCGTGGCCGCGCTGTCGGCACTGGCGCTGCTGCTCGCCATCTTCCCGCCGACCTCGGCAGCCGGCATCGCCTTTTTCGCCGCGCTGGAAATCTCGCTTGGCGTCTATGGCGTGCAGAAGGGCCAGGAATCGATGCGCATCGGCTCCGCCTACGCGCTGGCCACCGGCGCGCACGACGTCTTCACGCCCGCGCAGCAGCGGGCCGGCAACGCGATGGTGCTCGGCGGCTTCATCAGCGTGGCCACCGGCTACCTGGGCATTTTCAGCGGGGCCTTCCGCATGAGCACCGCCCTGCCGCGCGCGGCTCCGCTGGCGGAAGGCACTACCGCGCTGGCCACCCGCGGCACCACCGCGGCCCGCACAATCGAGCGTGGCGAGTACGTCATCACGATCGGCGAGGACGGCTCCATGTTCGTGACCGTCGCCTCTCGCCCCGACCTGGTGATCATGGTGCGCGGCGAAACCGCGACGCTGTACCAGTTGCTCGAAGGCGGCGGCATGCGGGTCGCCGCCACCGCGACCGTGCCGTCGCGGGCAGCGGGCCCGGCGCCGCTGCTGCTGGGCGCGGGCAGCGAAACCGGCGCGGCCAGCACCGCGCTGGTACCAGCGGGCACGCAGTCGCTGGTCGCCCCGGCGTCGGGTGCCACGGGCCGCGCCCCGCTGATGCTGGGCGCCGGCAGCGAAGCGGGTGCGGCCAGCACCGCCCTGGTGCCGGTCGGTCCGCAAGCGCTGGTGCCGTTTGCGCCGGCGTCGCCCCTGTCGATCACGGGCCCGCTGTCGCTCGGCACCGGCCAGGCCGGCCGCGTGCTGATCACTCCGCCGCCGCGCGAGCCGCTGATGCTCGGGCCGGGCAATGCCACCACCTACACCTGGGACGAGATCAGCCGCATGCGCCAGCCCATGCTGTGGCAAGAGCGTGAGACGCACCTGCAGCAGCTGTACGGCGCGCCCGGGCAACAGCATTTCCCGGTGCCGAATACCGGCGGGCGCTATGTGGATGTACCCGTGCCGCAGGCCGGCGGCGGCGTGCTGGCGGGCGAGGCCAAGTCGTACACGCGCTGGATCGGCGTGCCCGGACAGCGCGGCGGGATTCCGAACCAGGTCGAACTCACCGACCGCATCCGCGAACAGATCCAGCGCGATGTCTGGCTGCGCAACAACGTCCCGGGCTATGATCCACGCTGGATGTTCACCGATGCCCCGCCCTCGGCAGCGCTGCGGCAGGCGCTGCGGGACGAGGGCATCGTCTTTATCGAGTACAGCTTTTGACCGAGCCCGCCCAACCCCTCCCTTCGCTGGCCGCCCGCCGCGCCTGGCTGGATGCGCTCAAGGCACGCCAGCACGACATGCTGTGCGAACTCGCGCAGGTCGCCGGCATCGTGCCCCACAGCGCCCTGTCGGACGATCCGCAGGGCCAGTTCGCGCGGCTCGCCGCCTTTGTCGATCGCACCGACCTGCAGGCGGCCACGGACGATGCGCGCACCTGGCTGCTGAACCGGCTCGGCCTTTACCTGGCGCATTGCGTGATGGCCCGCCACGGCGGCCAGCTCACGCTGCAGGACAATCCGCAGCAGCGCTTCTATCTCGCCTTCGTGGTCACCGGCATGCGCGCGCCGGTGCCGGCCGAGGCCAGGCTGGACCCGTTCGCGCTCGCCTACGATGCGATCCACGCCCTGCCACGCATACCGCTCGCCACGCTGCTCGCCACCGCCGAGCGTGCGCTCGCCTGAGCCGCGTCGGCCGCGTCGGCCGCGCCGGCTGCGTCGCTAGAAGAATTCGGCGCGATCGATCCCGTGCTTTTTCAGCAGGCGTCCGAACACCCGCCGCTCTTTCCCCGCCTCGCGCGCCGCCGCCGATACGTTGCCACCGCTGCGCGCCAGCGCGGCGCGCAAGTATGCGCATTCGAACGCCGCCAGCGCCTGGTCGCGCGCCTGCTTGAACGGCGGCACTTCCTGCAGCCGGCAAGAGGCGCGATCGCCGCCATCGCCGGCCGCACCTTCCGCCGGACAGTCTTCGGCATGCACGACGCGCCCGTCGCACGACAGCAGGCAACGCTGCACGAAGTTCTCCAGCTCACGCACGTTGCCCCGCCAGGGCTGTGCCAGCATCCATGCCAGCGAGGCCTGGTCGAAACGGCAGCCGGGCCAGCCATAGCGCGCACAGAAGCGTGACGCGAACAGCTCGACCAGCGGCGGGATGTCTTCGGGGCGCTCTCTCAGGCTGGGCATGCGCACGTTGGCGACGTTGAGCCGGTAGAGCAGATCCTCGCGGAACCAGCCGTCCTGCGCGCCCTGTTTCAGTTCGCGGTTGGTGGCGGCGACGATGCGCACGTCGGCGCTGCGGCTTTGCGCCGCGCCCAGCGGGCGGTAGCGGAAGTCCTGCAGGAAGCGCAGCAGCGCCGCCTGGCTGCGCAGGGACAGCGCATGGATTTCGTCGAAGAACAGCGTGCCGCCTTCTGCCTGCGCGACCAGGCCGGCGGCGTCGCGGCGCGCATCGGTATAGGCGCCACGCACGTGGCCGAAGAGTTCGCCTTCGAACAGCGTTTCGGGCAGCGCACCGCAATCCACGGGAACGAAAGGCCGGTCGCGGCGCCGGCCGCGGTAGTGCAGGCTGCGCGCCACCAGCTCTTTGCCGGTACCGGTCTCGCCCAGGATCAGCACGGGCACGTCAACGCGGGCCAGCAGGGCCACCACCGCCATCACCTTCCGGAACGCCTGGCTGGATCCCAGCAATCCGCCGGGATCCTCTTGGTCCGGCATGACGCCGTCCTCCCCTGCCTGCGCGATGCCGGCAGGCTCGATTTCTCGTTTCGGAGACATCTTTTTCTCCCCCGGCGCCAGCAGCGCAGCGACATGCATCGCGCGTCACGAGCCCAAATGCCTCACCCGGCGCCTTTGTGCAGGGCAGCAGCAAGCGGCGGGATGGCTACACACTAGCCCATGGCGGCCGAAACGCAATTAAGTTCGCCGCAGATCAGCTTTCATGCAGCATTTGCTTTTTGCATTCAATGATTTAGGCATTTTGCATGGTGGGGCTCAAGCGCATGTATGTTGCATTTTGTGTTGTTAATTGGCATTTTGTTGAATAATATCTAGTCTCGATCCGCGCCCCCTTGAGACCCGCCATGCCCTTCACCCTTCCCACCCACACCCGTGTCGTCATCATCGGCGGCGGCATCATCGGCTGCAGCGTTGCCTACCACCTGACGAAGCTGGGCTGGAAGGATGTGGTGCTGCTTGAGCAGGGCCAGCTGTCGTGCGGCACGACCTGGCACGCAGCCGGCCTGGTCGGCCAGCTGCGCTCGCAGGAAAGCATGACGAAGCTGATCCGCTACTCCACGCAGCTCTACAGCGAACTGGAAGCGGAAACCGGCCTCGGCACCGGCTGGAAGCAATGCGGCTCCCTGTCGGTGGCGCGCACCACCGAGCGCATGACGCAACTGCGCCGCACCGCCGCGGTGGCGCGCGCCTACGGCGTGGCGTGCGAAGTCATCTCCGCTTCCCAGGCCGGCGAGCTGTGGCCGGCGATGCGCACCGACGACCTGCATGGCGCAGTCTGGCTGCCCGGCGACGGCAAGGCCAATCCCACCGACCTGACGCAGGCGCTGGCGCGCGGCGCGCGCAGCCGCGGCGCCATGATCGCGCAGGACACCAGGATCACCGCCATCCATACGGCCGACGGCCGCGCCACCGGCGTCAGCTGGCGCAACAAGAACGGAGACGAGGGCCGGCTGGAAGCGGAGATCGTGGTCAACTGCGCCGGCCAGTGGGCACGGCAGGTGGGGCTGATGTGCGGCGTGACCGTGCCGCTGCATTCGGCCGAGCACTACTACATCGTCACCGAGCGCATCGCCGGCGTGCACCCCGACCTGCCGGTGATGCGCGACCCGGATGGCTTCATCTACTTCAAGGAGGAAGTGGGCGGGCTGGTGATGGGCGGTTTCGAGCCTGACGCCAAGCCTTGGGGCATGCAAGGCATTCCGGAGCCGTTCGAGTTCCAGCTGCTGCCCGACGACTGGGACCAGTTCCAGGTCCTGATGGAAAACGCGCTGGTGCGCGTGCCCGCGCTGGAGACGGCGCAGGTCAAGCAGTTCTACAACGGGCCCGAGTCGTTCACGCCGGACAACAACTTCATCCTGGGCGAAGCGCCGGAGCTGCGCAATTTCTACGTCGGCGCGGGCTTCAACTCGATGGGCATCGCCTCCGCCGGCGGCGCCGGCATGGCGCTGGCGGAATGGATCGTGGCGGGCGAGCCCACCATGGACCTCTGGCCCGTCGATATCCGCCGCTTCGCCGGCTTCAACGGCAACCAGAACTGGCTGCACGACCGCGTCAAGGAAACGCTGGGGCTGCATTACGCGATGCCGTGGCCGAATCGCGAACTGGAGACGGCACGCCCGTTCCGCCGCTCGCCGCTGTATGCGCATCTGCACGATGCCGGCGCCAATTTCGGCAGCAAGATGGGTTGGGAGCGGCCCAACTTCTTCGCGCCGCCGGGCGCATCGCCGCGGATCGAATATGCCTTCGGCCAGCAGAACTGGCTGCCCTGGAGCGGTGCCGAGCACCGCGCCTGCCGCGAAGGCGTGGCGCTGTTCGACATGAGCTCCTTCTCCAAGTACCTGGTCAAGGGCGCCGATGCCGAGGCGGTGCTGCAGTACGTGATGAGCAACGACGTGGCGGTACCGCCTGGGCAGTCCGTCTATACCGCGATGCTCAACGAACGCGGCACCTATGAGTCCGACCTGACCGTGACGCGGCTGGTGCACGACCAGTACCTGGTGGTGACCGGCTCGGCGCAGACGACGCGCGACTTCAGCTATATCGAGCGGCTGATCCCGGCCGACAAGCGCTGCGTGATCGTCGACGTCACCGGCCAGTACGCAGTGCTGGCGGTGATGGGACCGCGCTCGCGCGAACTGCTGCAGAAGGTATCGCGCGCGGATTTCTCCAACGAAGGCTTTCCCTTCGGCAGTTCGCGCGAGATCGACCTCGGCTATGCCACCGTGCGCGCGACGCGGCTGACCTACGTCGGCGAGCTCGGGTGGGAACTGTACGTGCCGGTGGAATTCGCGGTGGGTGTCTACGAGACGCTGCACGAAGCCGGCAGCACGCTGGGTCTGGTCAATGCCGGCTACTACGCCATCGAATCGCTGCGGCTGGAAAAAGGCTACCGCGCCTGGGGCCGCGAGCTGTCGCCGTCGGTCAACCCGTTCGAGGCGGGACTGTCGTTCGCCTGCAAGCTGGCCAGCGGCATCGGCTTCCGCGGCCGGGAAGCGCTGTTGCAACTGCGGCAGGCGGGCGCTCCCACACGGCGCATGGTGGTCGTGACGGTGGATGGCGCAAGCGATGCCATGCTGTGGGGCGCAGAGGCCGTGCTGCGCACCGGTCCCGACGGCAGCGTGCGCGCGGTGGGCTCCCTTAGTTCCGCCGCGTTCGGCCATACGCTTGGCTGCCCGGTCGGCATGGCATTGCTGGCGCGCGAGGATGGGCCCGCCGATGCGGCGTGGATCGAGGCCGGCACTTACCACGTTGACCTGGCCGGCGAACTGCTGCCCGCACGCGTACACCTGCGCGCGCCCTACGATCCGGCATCGGCCCGCACGAAGGCTTGAGCACAGGGCCGGGGGGAATACTTGTGGAATATTTGCGCTGGGTGATAACCAATATTTACCGCCCCGCCTTGAGGTAAACCCTAGGCGGGGGCGACAATCGCGGGCTCAGCGCAGCCGTTCAGCGCCAGGATCATGACAACAATGCCCCGCCCCTAATCACCCGCGCCGCTGCCGTAGTGACAGGCGGCACGCCATGCCCTGTTCCAGCCGCCCATCGCGGCCGCGCTCCCTGAACACCTGAATCGTTTCCGCGCCAGCCACGGCTGGCCTGCGGATGGCTGCGCTCGCCGCGCTGTCTTGCGCAACACCGCGAACAGGCGCGCAACGTCACGCAGTCCCCCAAGGCATCCCACAAGGAATCCCATGCCCAGCTTCAACCCTTCACGGCGCACCTTCCTCAAGGCCAGCGTCGTGGCCGGGGTGTCGGTCTACATCGCACCCATCGGCGGCAAGGCCTTCGCGGCCTTGTTTGAAGACAAGATCCTGACCCCCGTGCAGTGGGACGCCAAGGCCGGCGCCCCCAAATTCCGCATCGACGGCATCGCCAAGGTCACTGGCGCCAAGGTGTTCGCGCGCGATATCCGCTCGCGCGACATGCCGCATTGGCCCCAGCAGCAATCGCACGCCTTCATCCTGCGCGCGACCCAGGCCGACCGCCTTTATGAGGGCTTCGACCTGGGCGTGCTGGGCGACGAGCTCAAGCCCGATCGCGTCGTCACCGCAGCGGACCTGGCACGCGACGGCGTCGCCTTCCCCGCCTTCTATGGCGAAGACATGCTGCTGCCCGCCGGCAAGACGCCCGCCTACCTGGGCCACGCCGTGGCCATCCTGATCTACCACGACTTCGCGCGCTTCCGCTTTGCCAAGGACAAGCTCAAGTTCCGCGATGACGCGATCCGCTATGGCGCGAAGACCGGGCCGCTGGAACGCGACCCATGGGGCACCTTCCGCTTCGTGCGCGTGGGCGGCGCAACGCCCTATGAAGACGATGTGTTCTCCAGCCTGAAGCACGCGCCGGTGTTCCCCAGCATGATGCGCAAGCACCAGCCGGTATGGCCGGACGGCAAGGACCACGGCCAGCTTGGCGAACAGGGCATGTACCACGCCGGGCAGATCCGCGCGCAACTGGCGAAGCCGTCCGGCGACTGGCTGGTGCTGGAGCGCGAATACAACTCGCAGTCCGTCGATACCGCCGCGCTGGAGCCCGACAACGCCAACTGCTGGTACGACGCCGCCGCGCAGGCACTGCACCTGGTGGTGCCGACCCAAGGGCCGAACGAGGTCGCCGAAAGCGTGGCCGAGATGCTGGCGCGCGCCAGGGGCGCATTCCCGGTGAAGCAGGTATTCCTGCACCCGTGCTATACGGTCGGCTACGGCTCCAAGGACCACTACAATTTCCCGTTCTACGGCCTGGTCACGGCGCTGTACGCCGAGGGCAAGCCGGTACGGCTGGCCAACGACCGCTACGAGCAGTTCCAGACCTCGATCAAGCGCCACGCCTTCAAGATGCGCTACCGCATCGCGGCCGACAGGAAAACCGGCCTGTTCCAGGCCTTCCAGGGCGACCTGGAAGCCAACGGCGGCGGCCGCGCCAACTTCTCGCCGTCAGTGGCCATGGTGGGCGCCACCGCCGCGCAATCGATCTACTACTTCCCCAAGAACGACCTGACTGCGGTGGCAATCGCCTCGCGCGCCATCGATGCCGGCTCGGCACGCGGCTACGGCACGCTGCAGAGCATGGCCGCGACCGAGATGATGGTCGACGAGTTCGCCGAGCAACTCAAGCTCGACCCGATCGAGTTCCGGCTGAAGAACGCGCTGCGCTCCGGCATGAAGAACACGCAGGGCGCGATCCCCGCCGGCGCGATCCGCGTCGACGAGGTGCTGGAAGCGGCCAGGGCATATCCGCTGTGGACCAACCGCGCCAGCAAGAAGGCAGCATATGAAGCCGCCAATCCCGGCCGCCGCTACGGCGTGGGCTTTGCGTGCGTGCAGAAGGATTTCGGCACGGGCGCGGAAGCGTCGTTCGCCAAGGTCGAGCTGAAGGCCGACGGCAGCATCGTGCTGCATCACTCCGGCGCCGAGATCGGCACCGGCATGTCGACCTCGCAGGCCGCGGCGGTGGCGCGCTGGCTGGGCAAGCCCGCGGGCGAGGTGCGCACTTCGGTCACCGACTGGACCGATTTGCCGGTGGCCACCTCGGGCGATCCCTACCTGATGAGCCAGGCCGAGCAGGACAAGCTGTCGGCCAACCCGCGCTGGTCGCCGGCATATGCGTCGCCCGCCAGCGCCACCAACTCGGCCTACTACTTCACGCACAGCACGCGCGAAGCCGCGCGCGTCATCTTCATGCACGGCCTCTGGCCGGCGGCGATGGCGATCTGGAGCCAGGGCATCGGCGGCGGCCAGGCGGCGTCGCTGGTGGTGCGCGTGGAAGACGCGCGCTGGGTCGACGGCAAGCTCAGCGCCGGCGGCCTGCAGGCGCTGTCGTTCGAGCAGATCGCCGCCAAGGCGCATGAACTGGGGCTGGTCACCGGCGCCACCGTTCACGTGTTCAACCGCTGGCAATGGAGCGAAGCCGATTTCGACATCGACGGGCAAGCCGCGCGCCTGCCGGTGGACGGATTGTCGGTGCGCTACGGCGACGGCGCCGATGCCTCGCGCAAGGCGCGCATGCGCACCGCCGGCGGCTGGCACGTGCTGGATCGCAAGAAGGTCTACATCGCGTCCACGCAGCGCAACAACGCCGCGGTGACCTACTACAGCGCGGTGGGCACCTTCGTCGAGCTTTCGGTGCACGAGGCCAGCGGCAAGGTGGAAATCCTGTCGCATCACTCGATCATGGAATGCGGCACGCAGCTGTCGCCGCAGCTCGTTTCCGGCCAACTGCAGGGCGGCATCGCCATGGGCATCGGTCACGCGCTGCATGAATACCTGCCGCTCTACGAGGACGGCCCCGGCAACGGCACCTGGAACTTCAACCGCTACCACCTGCCGCGCGCCAGCGACGTGGCGGTGTGGGCCCAGACCGGCACCGTGCTGCCGCCGGTCTCGGAAACCGACCCGCCCAAGGGCATCGCCGAGGTGGTGATGATCCCGGTGGTGGGCGCCATCGTCAACGGCATCGCGCATGCCATCGGCCATCGTTTCACCGACCTGCCGGTGACGGCGGCCAAGATCCAGGAGGTACTGGCATGAGCATCGCCACCCAACCCATTACGCTCAACATCAATGGCAAGGACGTCGGCCCCGTGGACGTCCCCGAAGGCCTGATGATGATCGATTTCCTGCATGAATACCTGGACCTGACCGGCTCGCGCCTGGGCTGCGGACAGGGCATCTGCCACGCGTGCGTGGTGATCCACGACAAGCCGGACGGCACCAGCGAGGAAGTGCGCAGCTGCATCACCGGCGCGCACTGGTTCCAGGGCCGCAAGGTGCGCACCGTGGAAGGCCACGGCAAGCGCGACGAGAAAGGCGAAGTGGTCGAGCTGACGCCGGTGCAGCAGAAGTTCCTGGAGCATTTCAGCTTCCAGTGCGGTTACTGCACGCCGGGCTTCGTCAACGGCGCCACTATCCTGGTCGAAAAGCTCAAGCGCAACCCGGTGCCGAAGGAAAAGGTCGAGGCCACCATCACGGAGGCGCTGGACGGCCATATCTGCCGCTGCACCGGCTACGTGCGCTACTACGAGGCGGTAAAGGACGTGATCACCAGCACGCCGGGCCTGGTCAGGGACAGCGGGAGCGACAAGTGATCCAGCGCACCGCATTGATGATCGCCACGCGCGCCGCGCTGGCAGCCATTGCCGCGACCGCAATGGTGGCCGGCTGCGGCAGCCGCACCGAAGCCATCGCCCCCGCCGCCGACCAGGCACCCAGGGCGCAGCTGGCGCCTGCCGAGCAGATCGCGCGCGGCCGCTACCTGGCGCGCGCAGCGGACTGCGCCGCGTGCCATACCGCGCCCGAAGGTGCACCCTTTGCCGGCGGCGTGGAACTGGCCTCGCCGTTCGGCAAGTTCTACGGCACCAACATCACGCCGGACAAGACCCACGGCATCGGCAACTGGAGCGCGGACGACTTCTACAAGGCGCTGCATGATGGCAAGGCACCGGACAAGCATCTCTACCCGGCGATGCCGTACACCTCATACCGCGGCCTGTCGCGCGCGGATGCCGATGCCATGTACGCCTACCTGATGCAGGTGAAGCCGGCTGCCGTGCCCAACCGCCCGCACGACCTGCAATTCCCATACAACCTGCGCTTTGCGCTGGCGGGCTGGAACCTGCTGTTCCTCCAGGACACGCTGCCGGATGCGTCCAGGGGCGATTCCGAGTCGTGGCAGCGCGGCCGCTACCTGTCCAACGCACTGGGCCATTGCGCCGAGTGCCACACCCCGCGTGCCGCATTCGGCCGGCTGGATGTGTCGAAGCCACTGGCCGGTTCCGCGCTGGCGCGCGTCGGCGCGCCGGACATCACGCCCGCCGGGCTGGCCGCGCGCGGCTGGACGGCCGCCGATCTGCAGCAGTTCTTCGCGACCGGCATCGCGCCGCAAGGTTCGGCCTTTGGCGAGATGTACCCGGTGGTGCATCTGAGCAGCCAGTACCTGAACAAGGGCGACCTGGCGGCGATGAGCACCTATCTGCTCGGCGACCGGCCGCCCGTGCCGCAGCCGGTGAAGCCGGTCAATGCCGATGCCGCGCAACTGGCTCCCGGCCGCCGACACTACGTCGCCGTCTGCGCTGGCTGCCATGGCCGCGAGGGCGAAGGCAAGCCGCACGTGGCGGTGTCGATGGTTGGCAATTCGACGGTGCGCAACGCTGATGCGCGGAACCTGATCGTGTCAATGCTCGACGGCATCGCGGCGCAGCGCTTCCCTGGCGTGGAGGCAATGCAGGAGATGCCGGGCTTCGCCGGGCGCATGAGCGACGAGGAACTGGCGCAGCTGACCAATTACCTGCGTGCTACCTGGGGCGGCCAGCCGGCCGACGTGACGCCTGGCGACGTGAAGGCGCTGCGCGCGGCAGGGCCGGGGCATTAAGGCCCATTGCCTGCGGAGGAAATCATCCCGCCGGTTTGCTCCCTCTCCCGCAAGCGGGAGAGGGGCCGGGGGAGAGGGCAGGCGCTCGCATACCAACGCCCTTCACTCCGTCGAAGCTCCGCCCCTCTCCCCCACCCCTCTCCCACTTCGCGGGAGAGGGGAGCGATTGCGAGGATTGGTGGCAAGCGCCAGCCGGGTCGCAAAGCGGTGTCAGTTCACTGCTCCAATCTGGAACACCTGCTGTCACGCGCTGGCACACCGCCGCCAGCGCGTGACACACCTCCCGCCTGATTCCGCAGCCTTCCGCGGTCAACTTCTTTCGATTCCTTCCCGCTTTTCCCTCCTCTCGCACCCCGGCACACCTCTTGCGATCCGCTCCGGTGCGCACGGCCCAAGCCGTGACGACACGACATAAATCCTTCGAACGGAGCGAGACATGAACATGGCGGAAATCGCCCAGCTGGGCGTCAGCAACCCCTACAAGCAGCAGTACGAGAACTACATCGGCGGCCAGTGGGTGCCGCCTGCCGGCGGCGAGTATTTCGAGTCGATCACGCCGATCACCGGCAAGCCGTTCACGCGCGTGCCGCGCTCCCATCAGCAGGACGTCGATGCCGCACTCGACGCCGCGCACGCCGCCAAGGCCGCATGGGGACGCACCTCCACCACCGAGCGCGCCAACATCCTGAATCGCATCGCCGACCGCATCGAGGCCAACCTGACGCTGCTGGCGGTGGCCGAGACCATCGACAACGGCAAACCCGTGCGCGAGACCACCGCCGCCGACCTGCCGCTGGCGGTCGACCACTTCCGCTACTTTGCCGGCTGCATCCGCTCGCAGGAAGGCGGCATCTCCGAGATCGACGGCGACACCGTTGCCTACCACTTCCATGAGCCGCTGGGCGTGGTCGGCCAGATCATCCCGTGGAACTTCCCGCTGCTGATGGCCACCTGGAAGCTGGCGCCGGCGCTGGCTGCCGGCAACTGCGTGGTGCTCAAGCCGGCCGAGCAGACGCCCGCGTCGATCCTGGTGCTGATGGAGGTGATCGGCGACCTGCTGCCGCCGGGCGTGGTCAACGTGATCAACGGCTTCGGGCTGGAAGCGGGCAAGCCGCTGGCTTCGAGCCCGCGCATCAGCAAGGTGGCCTTCACCGGCGAGACCACGACCGGCCGGCTGATCATGCAATACGCGTCGCAGAACCTGATCCCGGTGACGCTGGAGCTGGGCGGCAAGTCGCCCAATATCTTCTTCGAAGACGTGCTGGCCGCCGACGACGCCTACTTCGACAAGGCGCTCGAAGGCTTTGCCATGTTCGCGCTGAACCAGGGCGAAGTGTGCACCTGCCCGTCGCGCGCGCTGATCCAGGAATCGATCTACGACCGCTTCATGGAGCGCGCGCTCAAGCGCGTGGCGGCGATCCGCCAGGGCCACCCGCTCGACAAGGGCACCATGATCGGCGCGCAGGCTTCGGCGGAACAGCTCGAGAAGATCCTGTCGTACATCGACCTCGGCCGCAAGGAAGGCGCGCAGTGCCTGGCGGGCGGTGAGCGCAATGCGCTGGACGGCGACCTGGCGGGCGGCTACTACGTCAAGCCGACCGTATTTGCCGGCCACAACAAGATGCGCATCTTCCAGGAAGAGATCTTCGGGCCGGTGGTGTCGGTCACCACCTTCAAGGATGAGGAAGAGGCGCTCGCCATCGCCAACGACACGCTCTACGGCCTCGGCGCCGGCGTGTGGACGCGTGACGGCGCGCGCGCATTCCGCATGGGCCGCGGCATCCAGGCGGGCCGCGTGTGGACCAACTGCTACCACGCCTACCCCGCGCATGCCGCATTCGGGGGATACAAGCAGTCCGGCATCGGCCGCGAGAACCATCGCATGATGCTCGACCACTACCAGCAGACCAAGAACCTGCTGGTCAGCTACAGCCCCAACGCACTTGGGTTTTTCTGACGGTGCTCAAAGCATGGCGCAATGGCCGCCTATAGTGGCCCCACGCGTGCCATGATCCGGGTTGAGCCCCGCGGGCGCGGGGCCAACCCGGACAAGGAGTCATTCAAGGAGTCGAGATGCCTGCAACGATGAAAGCCGCGGTGGTGCGTGAATTCGGCGCGCCGCTCACGATCGACGAAGTTCCTGTTCCCCAACCCGGCCCCGGCCAGATCCAGGTAAAGATCGAGGCCTCCGGCGTCTGCCATACCGACCTGCACGCCGCCGACGGCGACTGGCCGGTCAAACCCACCCTGCCCTTTATTCCCGGCCACGAAGGCGTGGGCTACGTTTCCGCCGTGGGCAGCGGCGTGACCCGCGTAAAAGAAGGCGACCGCGTCGGCGTGCCCTGGCTCTACAGCGCCTGCGGCTATTGCGAGCACTGTCTGCAAGGCTGGGAAACGCTGTGCGAGAAGCAGCAGAACACTGGCTATTCCGTCAACGGCGGCTATGGAGAATATGTCGTCGCCGATCCCAACTACGTGGGCCTGCTGCCCGACAAGGTCGGCTTTGTCGAGATCGCGCCGATCCTGTGCGCCGGCGTGACGGTCTACAAGGGACTGAAGGTGACCGATACGCGGCCAGGCCAGTGGGTCGTGATCTCCGGCATCGGCGGCCTCGGCCACGTGGCCGTGCAGTATGCGCGTGCCATGGGTCTGCGCGTGGCCGCGGTCGATATCGATGACGACAAGCTCGCCCTGGCGAGCAAGCTCGGCGCCGAAGCCACCGTCAACGCGCGTACCACCGATCCCGCCGCGTGGCTGCAGAAGGAAATCGGCGGCGCGCATGGCGTGCTGGTCACCGCGGTATCGCCGATCGCCTTCTCGCAGGCGATCGGCATGGTGCGCCGCGGCGGCACCATCGCGCTCAACGGGCTGCCACCGGGCGAGTTCGGCACGCCGATCTTCGACGTGGTGCTCAAGGGCATCACCATCCGCGGCTCGATCGTCGGCACGCGCAGCGACCTGCAGGAATCGCTGGCCTTTGCCGCGCATGGCGACGTGAAGGCCACGGTATCGACTGCCAGGCTCGATGACATCAACAACGTGTTAGGTCGCCTGCGCGACGGCAAGGTCGAAGGCCGGGTCGTGCTGGACTTCAACGCCTGACGAGGAGAAGGGCCATGCCGGCTTCCGCATCTGCTGCCCCGTCCGTCGCCCGCGTGGTGGCAACGCCTGCCGCGCTGGCGCTGATCGCGCAGTTGAGCGCGCGGCATGGCCCGCTGATGTTCCACCAGTCCGGCGGCTGCTGCGACGGCAGCGCGCCGATGTGCTATCCCGACGGCGAGCTGCTGGTCGGCCCGGCCGATGTCCGGCTGGGCGAGATCGGCGGCGCGCCGTTCTACATGACGCGCGCGCAGTTCGAGTACTGGCAGCACACGCGGCTGGTGATCGACGTGGTGCCGGGCGCGGGTGGGATGTTTTCGCTGGAAGGGACGACGGGTCAGCGGTTTTTGACGCGCTCGGAGTTGTTCAGCGATGAAGAGGCGGCGTGGCTGGCAGCACAGCCTGGGTTGTGATGGCGCGGATGAAGCGTCAGCCCTCCTCCCCCGGGCCGCTGTCCAACCCTTCCTTCAACCTGCGATAGATCGTATTGCGCGACACCCCCAGCTCGCGCGCGGCATGACTGACATTGCCGCCATGCCGTGCCAGCGCCTGCCGGATGACGCCGGCCTCCCAGTCGCGCATGCGGGCGACACCCGAGACGGGCGCCGTCGTAGCGCAAGGCGCCTGTTCCACCGCCTGTTCCACCGCCTGTTCCACCTGTCCGCCGCACTCCTGCTCAAACCCCTCCGGCATGTGCTCGCAGCCGATCTCCGCTTCGCCTTCGGCCAGTATCGACGCCGTGCGCAGTACATTGGCAAGCTGGCGGATATTGCCCGGCCACGGATGGCTGCGCAGCGACGCCAGCACTGGCGCGCTCACCTGGACCGGAGATTCAGGCCCCACCTCTTCCCTCTGCCGCTGCAGGATCCGCTCCACCAGCACCGGCAGGTCGCTGCGCTCGCACAGCGGCGGCAGCGTCACCGCCAGCGCATTGATGCGGTAGTACAGGTCTTCACGGAAGGTGCCGTCCGCAATCATCGCGCGCAGGTCGCGGTGGGTGGCGCACACTACCCGCACATCGACCGGCACTGCCTGCGCCGCGCCCAGCGGCGTCACCGCGCGCTCCTGCAGCACGCGCATCAGCCGCACCTGCTGTGCCAGCGGCATGTCGCCGATTTCATCGAGGAACAGCGTGCCGCCATGCGCCTGCGCCAGCTTGCCGGCGCTGCCGCGGCGGCGCGCGCCGGTGAAGGCGCCTTCTTCATAGCCGAACAGTTCGGCCTCGATCAGCGCTTCGGGGATCGCCGCGCAATTGACGGCGACAAAGGGGCCATTGGCACGCGGCGAGGCGGCGTGGATGGCGCGCGCCAGCCACTCCTTGCCGGCGCCGGTACGGCCCTGGACCAGGATCGGGATATCGCGGCCGCTGACCTTGCGCACGCGGCGCAATACGGCCGCCACTGCGGCGTCGCCGGTGTCGAGCGCGGCCAGCGCGGGCGGCAGCGGCTCGTCCGCCAGCGGCTGGCGCACGCTGACCGGCGCGGCCCGATATTCAATGCGCGCGAACACCTGCACGCGGCTCGGCAGCGTCAGCATGTGCAGCGTTCCGGACGCGCGCGCCTGCATTGCCATGCGCACCGGCTGGCCGAACAGCTCGGCAAAGCCGGTCAGCGCCAGCGCCTGCGGCGCCAGCCCCAGCTGGAACAGCCCGCTGCGGTTGGCAGCCAGGAAGGCGCCGTCGGGCGCGAACGCCGCCATGCCCTCGAACAGGGTGCCGACGAATTCCGGCCGTGCATGGAAGCGCACCAGCACCGCCTCCGGGAAATGGTTGGCGAACAGGTGGTTCTCGATCATCTGCGCCGACATCCGCACCAGCGCCATGGTGTGCCGATGGAAGCCGCGGTGGTCGCCGCTGACGTCGAGCGCGCCCAGGATCTCGCCGGTGGGGCCGGCAATCGGCGCGCACGAGCAGGTGAGCTGGTGGTTGGCCTGCAGGAAGTGCTCGCCGGCGTGGACGATGGTGGGGCGCGCCTCGGCCAACGCGGTGCCGATGGCGTTGGTACCCTTGCTGGGCTCGGACCACGACACGCCCGGCGCCAGCGCCACGCGGCGGGCGCGCGCGACGAAATCGCCGTCGCCCAGGCTGTGCAGGATCACGCCGCTGCTGTCGGTCAGCAGCACCATGCTGTCGGTGTTGGCGATCTGCGCGTGCAGGGTTTCCATCACCGGCAGCGCGTGGCGGTACAGGTCGCGGCTGGCATCGACCAGTTCGCCCAGTGCGCGTGCGGCAAGGGCCTCGTAGCCTGGTGCATGGCCGGCATCAAGCCCGAAGCCGGCCGAACGCGCATGCGCGCGTGCGATCAGTGCGGCGCGATCGGTGTCATCAGCGTCAGCGCCGTCGCGCTGGGCGCCGGAACGCGTTGGGTCTGCTGCGGGATGGGCGGCACGGTGCATGACGGCGGGTCTCCGCTGGGTCTCCATTATCGGCTGGCGGCTGGCGTGGCGGCCGCTGCCTTGCCGTCCCTTGCCGCACGCCGCGCAGGCGGACGCTGCGGCAGGCCGGGCGGCTGTTGTCCGGCAACCTTATCACAGCGGATCGCCGTGTATGGATCCGCGCCGCCCCCGGGGCGCCGGGGTCAGCGTTTTTCGTCGAGCAAGTCGTTCAGGATCTCGTCGAACGCCGCCTGGGCGTCCTCCAGCGACTGCAGCGCCGCATCGAAGGTCTGCAGCGCGAGCTTGGATGGCTTGCCGCTGCCTTGCGGCGGATAGTGGGCCTGCAGCGCGGTGAATGCCACCTGTACCTGGCGCGTGGCCGCGACCACGCGCTCCATGGCCTGCGCTTCTTCGGCGCGGAACTGCTCGTCTTTCTGCTCGCTCATGCTTGTTTGCTCCGTGGGCGCGCCGTCGGCCAGGATGCCGGTGGGGGTGGCGCGCGTGTATGAGGCATATCGTACAAGAACTCCGCGGCCCGGCTTGCGTTGCGCGGTCGCGCCAGACAAAAATGAGGTAGGCTGCGCAGCTTGGGCGGCATGGCCGGCGCCCCCCGGCGCCACGCCCGCCGCGCACCTGAAGACTTGCCATGCGATTCAAGACCCGCCACGCGCTGGCCGCCGCGCTGATGACTGCCAGCGGCTTCGCCTGCTACTGGACCTACCTGACGCTGAACCAGGACCGCCTGCTGTTCGACGCGCGCCGGCGTCCGCCGCGCGACCTCCCAGAAGGCCTCATCGGCTATTCGCACGTCATTCCCGGCGGCGTCGTGCGTGGCTACATCTACCATGCACCCGGCGACAGCGTGCGCGACCTGTTTTTCTACCTGCCCGGGCGCGGCGAGGATGTGCTGGAAACGCTGCAATACGCGCGCTGGCTGCCGAAAGGCATGGCCTTCGCCACCTATGACTACCGCGGGCTGGGCCATTCCGACGGCCGGCCGTCTGAAGCGGGGGCCGTCGCCGATGCCAGCCAGTTCCTGCTCCATGTCCGCCGTGTCTTTCCCGACACGCGCGTGCACGTGGTCGGGCGCAGCCTCGGCACCGGCGTGGCGATCCAGCTCGCCGACCTGCAGGAGTTCGAGAGCCTGCAGCTGATCACGCCTTATGACTCGCTGCTGGAACTGGTGCGCAAGCGCTTCCCGCTGGTGCCGCTGCGCCAGCTGATGCGCCACCATTTCGATTCGATCTCGCACTGCAAGAAGGTCGTGCAGAGCACCAAGGTGCTGCTGGCGGAGTCGGACGAGGTCGTGCCGCATGCCTGCTCGGAGCGGCTGATGGCGGCGTGGCCCGGGCCGGTCGCGCTGCAGACCATGCCCGGCACGGACCACTTCACCATCATCGAGCAGCAGCAGACCTGGCTGTCGCTGTGCGAGTTCGCGTGCCAGCACAGCGAGTCCAGGCTGCGCATGGCCTCGGCCACGCCGGCGCCGCCGGATCCGGACAGCGCCGCCGCTCCCGCGCCGGCACTCCATGCCGTGCCGGACGCCGTCGCCCCGCCCGCCGAGCGGGACGACGGCGGCAGCCCGCTGCCGCTGGCAGCCACCCGATGACCGCAGCGCCGGTTCGGCCAGCCGGAATAGGTAGAATGCGCGCATGAAAAAAATCGCAGTCAAGGCAGGCGGCGCCGTACTGGCGCTGGCTGCGGCCGCCAGCCTGCTCGCCGGCTTTGCCGCGGTGCTGAGCCTGCGGCAGCTTCCACCGGTCGACGCCCTGCGCGACTATCGCCCCGACGTCCCGCTGCGGATCTACACCAGCGATCACGTGCAGATCGGCGAATTCGGCAGTGAGCACCGCGAATTCATCCCCTTCGAGCAGATTCCCCCGCGCATGGTCCAGGCCCTGCTGGCGGCCGAGGACGACCAGTTCTACGAGCACGAGGGCGTCGACATCCCCGGGCTGTTCCGCGCCGCGCTGGCCAACCTCGGCCAGGGCTACGCCCAGGGCGCGTCGACCATCACCATGCAGGTGGCGCGCAATTTCTACCTGTCGCGCGAGAAAACGCTGGCGCGCAAGTGGTATGAAATGCTGCTGGCCTGGCGCATCGACCAGTCGCTGCCCAAGGACCGCATCCTCGAGCTGTACATGAACCAGGTCTACCTGGGCGAGCATGCCTATGGCTTCGGCAGCGCGGCGCATGCGTACTTTGGCAAGCCGCTGGCGGCGCTGTCGCTGGCCGAGAGCGCGATGCTGGGCGGGCTGTCCAAGGCGCCGTCGACCATGAATCCGGTGGTCAACCTGCCGCGTGCCAAGCGCCGCCAGGAATACGTGCTGGGCCGCATGCTGGCGCTCGGCATGATCAGCCAGGACGACTACCGCGCGGCCCGCGCCGAGCGCCTGGCCATCTCCGGTGAGACGCCCGGCAGCTTCGCCGGCCATGCCGAGCACGTGGCCGAACTGGCGCGCCAGCTGGCGCGCGAGCGCTTTGGCGATGAAGCCTACACACGCGGCCTGAATATCTACACCACGGTGTCGTCGGTGCGGCAGACGCTGGCTTACGATGCCGTGACCGGTGGACTGCAGCGCTATGCGCGCCGCCACCGCAAGGCGGTGCCGGCGCTGGAGAAGGGGCCGCAAGGGCCGCAGGCGGCGCTGGTCTCGCTCGACGCCAATACCGGCGCGATCGAGGCGATGGTGGGCGGCGCGGACTTTGCGGCCAGCCGCTTCAACCACGCCACGCAGGCGCTGCGCCAGCCGGGCTCGACCTTCAAGCCCTTCGTCTATGCCGCGGCGCTGGAGCGCGGCGTGTCGCCCGGCACTGTCATCAACGACGCGCCGCTGGCCAATTCGTCGCGCTGGCAGCCGTCCAACGACGACGGCCGTTTTATCGGCCCGGTCACCGTGCGCCAGGCGCTGGCCGAATCGCGCAACCTGCCGGCGATCCGCACGCTGCAGGCAATCGGTATTCCCTATGCGGTGGAGTTCGCCAGCCGCTTCGGCTTCTCGCCCAAGCGGCTGCCGCGCTACCTGCCGCTGGCGCTGGGCACCGGCACCACGTCGCCGCTGCGGCTGGCCGCGGCCTACGGCGTGTTCGCCAACGGCGGCCAGCGCGTGGAGCCCTACCTGATCGAGCGCATCACCGACAGCGAGGGCAACGTGCTGTTTGAAGCCGGCCATGGCGCCGCAGCGCCGACGCGAGTGATCAGCGCGCGCAATGCCTTCGTGATGGACAGCCTGCTGCGCAGCGTGGTCGGCGAAGGCACCGGCGCGGGCGTGCGCCGCTATCTGCGCCGCGACGACGTGGCCGGCAAGACCGGCACTACCAACGACGCCATGGACGGCTGGTTCGCCGGCTACGCCGGCGGCGTGGTCACGGTGGCGTGGATGGGCTACGACGATAACCGCAGCCTGGGCGAGCATGAGTTCGGCGCCACCACGGCGTTGCCGGTGTGGGCGGCGTACATGGAAGGACGGCTGGCCGGCGTTCCCGAGGCTGACCCCGACGCCCCGGCCGGCCTGGTGCGCGCGGGCAACGACTGGATATATGCGGAGTACGCGGACGGCAGCCATGGCATCGCCTCGCTCGGCTTCCCGCCGCCGGCGGATCCGCTGGCGGCACCGACCGCGGCTCCTGTCGTGGGCCCGGTGGCAAGCAACGCTGCAACCAATCCCGCCACGTCCTCAGCGCCGCCAGGCGCGGGCACGCAGCTTCCCGGCACCACCAACGGCATGCCGACGCCTGCCGCCGTGGCAGCGCCAGCCGTTTCCGCCAGCCGGGAAGGCCTGTAAGAGCTCCACGCATTCCTGCCGCCTCACCCCACCTTCGAATCCATCTTCGATGTCCAGCCACAGCCCGCTGCTGATCTGGTCGGTCGCCGCGCTGACCACCGCCGGCGTCCTGTTCCGCCCCTTCCGCCTGCCCGAGGCATTCTGGGCCGCCTCCGGCGCGCTGCTGCTATGCGCCAGCGGACTGCTGGCGCTGCCCGACGCATTCGCGGCAGTCATGCGCGGCTACGACGTCTACCTGTTCCTGGCCGGCATGATGCTGATCTCCGAACTGGCCCGCAAGACTGGCCTGTTCGACCACGTCGCCGCGCTGGCGGTGCGCCAGGCGCGCGGCTCGGCGCTGCGGCTGTTCCTGCTGGTGTATGGCTTCGGCACGCTGGTCACGGCGTTCATGTCGAACGACGCTACCGCGGTGGTGCTGACGCCCGCGGTGCTGGCCGCCACGCGCGCGGCGCGCGTGCGCCATCCGCTGCCCTACCTGTATGCGTGCGCGTTCATCGCCAACGCGGCCAGCTTCGTGCTGCCGATCTCCAATCCGGCCAACCTGGTGATCTTCGGCGAGCGCATGCCGCCGCTGGCGGGATGGCTGGCCAGCTTCGCGCTGCCGTCGCTGGCCGCGGTACTGGCGACGCTGGCCGCGCTGTGGTGGACCCAGCGGCATGCGCTGACCGAGCCGATCGGCAGCGATGTCCCGGTGCCGCCGCTGTCGCTGCAGGCCTGGCTGACCGCGCTGGGCATCGTGCTGACCGGCATCACGCTGCTGGTGGCCTCGCTGCGCGGCAGCGAGCTAGGCTGGCCCACCTGCGCCGCGGGCGTGGCCACGCTGCTGCTGGTCTGCGCCACCCGGCGCGACCTGCTGCTGCCGGCGCTGGGGGAAGTCTCGTGGGGCGTGCTGCCGATGGTGGCCGGCCTGTTCGTGCTGGTGGCCGCGCTGGAGCAGACCGCGGTGATCGGTTACCTCGCCGACGCGGTTGCGGCCGCCTCGCGCGATGGTGGTGCGCTTGCGCTGCTGGCGGTGGGCGGACTGGTGACGCTGGCGGGCAATATCGCCAACAACCTGCCGGCCGGGCTGATCGCGGCATCGGCGCTGTCCGCGGGCGATGCGTCGCACGCGGTCACCGGTGCGGTGCTGGTCGGCATCGACCTGGGCCCGAACCTGTCGGTGACCGGCTCGCTGGCCACGCTGCTGTGGCTCACTGCGCTGCGCCGCGAGGGGCATGTGGTCAGCCCCGGACAGTTCCTGCGCCTGGGCGCGATCGTCATGCCGGCCGCGATGGTGCCGGCGCTGGCGCTGCTGCTCTGGTAGGTGGTGCGGGGCGCCTGAGCGGAGAGCAGCACGCCGCCGCGCGCCTCAGCCAGTACCAGTGCTGGCACGCCCGCTTGCCGGCACGCGCGCGCCAACGGCAAGCGGCCGCCGCAGGCTGGGCTTGCCCGCGCGCGCGGCGCTGGCGTGATGCTCCGCCACGCCCGTTTCCACCGGCGTAGCCGGCAGCGGTACCGTCACGACATGGAGCAGCATCAGGCTGCTGCACGGAAAGGCGATCGGCAAGGTCACGTTGTTCCCGACAAAAAAGTAAGGCCGCAACTTCCGGTACGCCCGCCATTCAGGTGGCGGGCGGCTGATGTTTGCGGACATTATGTGCGCTTGTCGGCGTCGCGCGGGGCGAGGTTGAGCGTTGTCACGAACTATTCACGGAAGCAAACCGGGGTGTGCGGTATGCGGCGCGTCCGGCAGTGGACAAGGGGCCGCAGGGCGTCTGGCGCGCAGGTTGTCGGGCCACCGCATCTGCCATATAGTGAATCCGGCACACTCGCCGGCGCCCATGCCGGAACAGACCACTCCGCAACCCACCACGCTACCCATGAACAGCAAGGACGCGGCACGCCGCGCGCATGACCTCCACCCGGCCGACGCGGCGGCCGGCGACCCGGCGTCTTCCGTCTCGGAGCGGATCCGCGCGCGCCTGCAGGCGGCGCAGGAACGCTTCCACGCCAACGACAATATCGCCCACTATATCGAGCCGGGCGAGCTGGAGCAGTTGCAGGCGGAAGTCCAGTCCCGCATCGAAGGCGTGCTGCGCGCGCTGGTGATCGACGTCGACAACGACCACAACACGCAGGAAACCGCGCGGCGCGTGGCCAAGATGTACCTGAAGGAAATCTTCGCCGGCCGCTACGCGAAACCCCCGGCGGTGACCGAGTTCCCCAACGTCGGCCAGCTCAATGAGCTGATGATCGTGGGCCCGCTGCGCGTGCGCAGTGCCTGCTCCCACCACCTGTGCCCGATCCTCGGCAAGCTGTGGGTCGGGGTGATGCCCAACCAGCATTCCAACCTGATCGGCCTGTCCAAGTACGCGCGGCTGGCCGAATGGATCATGTGCCGGCCCCAGATCCAGGAAGAAGCCGTGGCGCAGGTGGCCGACCTGCTGCAGGAAAAGATGAACCCCGACGGCCTCGCCATCGTCATGGAGGCCGAGCATTTCTGCATGCACTGGCGCGGCGTGCGCGACACCGACGCCAAGATGACCAACAGCGTGATGCGCGGGTCCTTCCTGAAGGACGACAGCCTGCGGCGCGAATTCCTCACGCTGCTGAACAACAACCGCGGCTAGGTGCCCTGCCCCCGAACCGGCATCCGCCCCTTTCCCATCACGGAACCGCCACGACCATGCTAGTCCGCCTGATCTATGCCAGCCGTGCCCGCCAGGCCATCGACTCGGCCCTGCTCGACGCGATCCTGGCCACCAGCCTGGAGCGCAACCCGCACCACGGCATCACCGGCGTGCTGTGCCACGGCAACGGCATCTTCCTGCAGGCGCTCGAAGGCGACCGGCAAGAGGTCTCGCTGCTGTTCCAGTCGATTGCGCGCGATCCGCGCCACCAGGACGTGACGCTGCTGCATTTCGAGGAAACCTGCACGCGCGACTTCGCCGGCTGGGCCATGGGTCAGGTCAACGCGGCGCGCATCAACACCGCGACGCTGCTGAAGTTCTCGGCACGCGCCGAACTCGATCCGTTCCGAACCAGTGGCGCGGCCTCGCTGGCACTGCTCAAGGAACTGATCGCCGGCGCCTCCGTGGTGTCGCGCCTGGGGGAGCGCGGCCGGCACTGAGCCGCGCTGTCCCCACTGTGCCGCGCTACGCCGCCACGCGGCCGAACAGGCCGCATTCGAGATCGCTCTCGAACTCTTCGACCCAGACCGAGCCCGGCCCGGCCTCATAGACGCTGACCGCATCCGTGCCCAGGCGCTTCACGCTGACGCGGCGGGCCTCGTTGCCACCCTCATCCGTGATCTGGAACGCCTCCGGTGCGATCCCGACATGCATGCAAGCCTGCGTTACCTGTTGCTGCTCGTCGGCGGGAAATTGGGAAAACGGTCTCGTGGCCATGGCATCCTCCGTCAAGGTTGAGATCGCCGCTTGCGCGCAGCGCGAACGCGCGTGGCGATGGATGCGCCACGCATAAAACCACTCCGGCATCCCACTGGAAGTCGCCCGGCGGGATGCACGCCAACGCCCCGCTGCGGCTTCGCGGCGGAGCGCAAATCTCCTGGGACGTTGTTGTTACGGCTCAGCTCTTGCGCTGGGTCACTGCCACGAACGGGGCCGGTGCGTGCTGGACGGACTGGCTGCCGCAGTTCGGGCAATTCGGATGGGCAGAGGCATGTTCCGCGAGATGCTCGGTTTTCTCGAACACATGGCCGCACTTCTCGCAGCGGTATTGATAGACGGGCATGGCATATTCCCCCACGCGGCACGCGCCGCAAGCGCCACCCGGCGCGAGCCGGGCCTTGCGCGGCATGATGGCCGCGGGCGCGTGTCAGGTTCATTCTAGGACAGCGTTCGCGGGCCCCAACGTGAAAGTTCGATGGCAGCCACCGGCACCCCGGCATATGTCGTCGGCAATCCACTTCCTCGGGCATAGCAGCGCTGCGCCGAGCATTGATGTCACGCAAATGCCATTGCGCGCGATCCGCGGAAAAATCGCGATGGCGTCGAGCAGTTCGCCGTCATGCAATGCGGGGGTCAGGCCGTACCCTTGTACCCACCTGCCCGTCCGGCACGACAGCAGTGACCGGGAACTAGCCGAATTACGATTCAGGGGCGCCGGGAACATAGCCAGAATGCGGATTTGCGGTGACGCCGTGGCGTTGGCAGCAGCAGTGCTGCAGACGCCGCCGGCCAAGCAAGCGCCGAGAACCCAAGGACCCGAAAACGATGTACGACCGAATCATCCGTGTCGCCCTGGCGGACGACCATCCGCTGGTCTTGGTCGCGCTGCGCGACTGCCTGCAGCGCACGCCCAACTTGCACGTCACCAGCGCCTGCGGCGACGGCACGGAATTGCTGGCCGCACTCGACCGCGAGCCCGCTGACATTGCCATCACCGACTTCTGCATGGGCCGCGGCGATGCCTCGTCGGACGGCTTCAACCTGCTGAACCGGCTCGCGCGCCGTCATCCGCTGACCCGCATCGTGGTGGTCAGCGCCCGGGACAATGCCGCCATCATCCGCCGCGCCATGAAGCTTGGCGTGCGCGCCTACGTCAGCAAGGAAGACCCGATCGATGAGGTGGTGCGGGCCTGCCTCCAGGTTGTCGCCTGCGACGGCTGCTACCACTCGCCTTCGGCGCAGGCCATCCTTGACAGCGCCGCGCTCGCCGCGGCCCCGGCGACCGAACTGACCCTGCGCGAACTGGAGGTGGTCAGGCTTTATGCGCAGGGCATCCAGCTTGCCGACATCGCCGGCAAGCTGGGGCGCTCGGTCAGCACCATTTCCAGCCAGAAGACGGTCGCCATGCGCAAGCTCGGCGTGCAGACCAACACCGGCCTGATCCGCTACGCGTACGAAAATGGCCTTATCTGACGCTGCGCCGGCCTGAATACGCGCCGATGGAAGCGACCCTGAAGCGCACGCGCGAATCGCTCACGAGCGCGTTCGATGCACTGGCCGAGCAATCCCGGCGCCAGCAGCAGCGCTACGCCGCCACCATTGCCGCGCTGATCGCCGGGGTGGTGTTCTCCGGCCTGCTGCTGGCCGGGCTGGCCGCGGGCAGGCACCTCGACTACCGGCGCGGGCACGTGGCGCAGTATGTGGCAGCGCTGTCACAGCTGCTGCAGAACGAAGCGTCGTTCCTGCGGCGCAGCGTGCTGACGATCCGCTACCAGCGTGAAACCCCGGCTTCCGGCCCGGCGCGCGATGCCGCCTTTGCATCGTTCCGGCGCACCGGCACTGCCAGCATCCACGTCGACGGGGTGGGAAAGGACTATCACCTGCTCGCCACAGATGACACGCGGCTCGCGTGGGGCGCCCGGCTGCCGGAGCGGTTCGCGGGGCTGCGCGGCATCGCGCTGGCCACCATGGCAACGCTGCAGGCGTTCCGCCTCGATCACGACGCCTTTGCCGTCGCGCTGGACGAAGACAGCGCCGTGGTCATCCGCCAGCCCGAAGACGGCGCACGCGCCCCGATGGCGCTCGACCCGACGCTGATCCCGCTGCTGCGCGCGCGCCTGACCGAAGCGCTGCGGGACCGCACCGGCCATGCCGTGCCGGTGCGCGACCAGCCGGTGTGGATCGGCCCGCTGCGGCACCCGGTCGACGATACCCCGGTCATGATGCTGGTCAGTGCCGCCTATGCCGGCGACAGGCCGACTACGCTGGTCGCCGCCTGCATCCCGGTGCAGGGTTTCCTGGCGACCCTGCACCGGCCGAGCAAGCCGGCACTATTGCTGCTGGTCAGTGAAGCCGACGAGATCATCGACGTGTCGCCGCGCGAAGACGTGGCATCGGCGGCCCAGATAGACAGCCTGACGGCGCGGGCGCGCCACATCGACCACGATACGCTGCTGTACACCGGCAACGGCGTGCTGCTGATCGAGCCGCTGCAGGCGGGCCTTGGACTGCTGGTGTACTTCCTGCCGTACCGGATGCTGGCTGCGGCGCTCGCCGCCGAGTTCGCCGGCATCGCGTTGGCCATGCTGGTGCTGGTCGGCGGCATCTTGCTGACCGCGCGCTACTGGAGCCGCCACCTGCTGCGGCGCACGCATGCCGATGCCTCGCGCGCGCTGGAAAGCGAACTGATGACGCATGTCCTGGTCAGCGCCACGCCGGTGGGGCTGTGCATCGTGCGCCAGCGCGACTACCGCGTGCTGATGTGCAACCAGCGAGCCGACACGCTGCTGCGGCTGCATGGCTCCCGGCAAATGCCCGACGCGCTGGCACAAGCGTTCGGCGCGCGGCCGCGCCGCTGCGGCGACGGTCCGGCCGCCATTGCCAGCCTGACAGTCGCCGCGCCGGCAGCGGCCCCGGAGGGCGACGCCGCATCGGTCGCGGTGCAGGCCGATGACGGTACCGCCCCGGCTGCCGACGCTACCCACGCCACTGACGTCACCAACGTCGCCGACGCCGCCAGCCGCTTCCTGCAGATCACCTATGCACCGGCGCGCTACCGCGACGACGACGTGCTGTTCTGCGCGGTGCTGGACTGCACCGCGCAACAGGCGCTGGAGGACCAGCTGCGCTCGGCGCAACAGGCCACGGAGGCCATGATGCGCGCGCGCTCGACCTTCTTTGCCGCCATGAGCCACGAGATCCGCACGCCGCTCAATGCGCTGCTTGGCAACCTGGAACTGCTCGCGCGCAGCCCGGGGCTGCAGCCGCATGCGCCGCGCCTGCAGGTGCTCGACGCGGCCGCCGAGGCATTGCGGCGCATCGTCAACGATGTACTGGATTTCTCAAAGATCGATGCCGGCAAGCTCGAACTGGTCGACGAACCCTTCCGCCCGATCGACGCACTCGAAAGCCTGGCGCTGACCTACGCGCCGATGACGGCGGGCCGGCCGCTGCGCTTTCACCTGCTGCTGTCACCATCGCTCGACGTGGAAATCACTGGCGACTGCACGCGGCTGGTACAGGTGTTCAACAATCTGCTGAATAACGCGTTCAAGTTCACCACGAGCGGACGCATTGCCTTCAGCGCGGAGCTATGCACCGAGGGCCAGGACGTGCCCCACCTGGTCTGCCGCGTCGGTGATACCGGCATCGGCATGCCGCCGTCGCTGGCGGCGCAGGTGTTCCAGCCGTTCGTGCAGGGCAATGGTGTCAACGCCGCGCGCCTTGGCGGCACCGGGCTCGGGCTGTCGATCTGTGCGCGGCTGTGCGAGCTGATGGGCGGCAGCATCACGGTGGCGAGCGTGCCCGATATCGGCAGCGCCTTCACGGTGCGGCTGCCGGTGCGGACCGCGCTGGCGGCTCAGCGGGCCACCGGGCACGCGGTCACCACTGCGCCGCAGGGCCACGTACTGGTGTTGTGCCAGGATACGCGTATCGGGGAGAACCTTGAAGCATGGCTCAATGCCGCGGGCTGGCGCACGAGCGGTCTGGCATCGCTGGCAGCGGCACAGGAATACCTGGCGTACAGGCCGGCCCGGGTCATTGTGGCCAGCGACGACTTTCCGATGGCCGCGCTCACCACGCTGCGCGAAGCGGGCGCCGCCACGGTGGTGTGGGTCACGCCGGACGGCCCGCATCGACCGCACCAGCGCGCGCCCGGAATTCTCGAGGTCACGACGTACAGCCATCATGCGTTGCTGGCGTGCGTGGCTACGGCAGCCGACAACGCCAGCCATGACTCCGCCAGTGCACGCAGGCCGGACAACAGGCCAGAAGATACCGACAGCGGAACCGAGAGCACTACCGGCATCACGCCCGCAGCGCCACTGCCTTTGCCAGTCCCGATCACGCCGCGCGCCTCCATCCTGGTGTCCGAGGACAACCCGCTGAACCAGGCCCTGATCACCGAACAGCTGCAAACGCTCGGCTACCAGCCGATCGTGGTCAGTAGCGGCAAGCAGGCGCTGGCGGTGCTGGAGAGCACGCGGGTCGATGCCGTGCTGACCGACATCCAGATGCCCGGCATGGACGGCCATGAACTGCTCGACGCGATACGTGCGCGCCATCCCGGCGTGCCGGTACTGGCCTTCAGCGCCTTCCCGCGCAGCGAATGGTCTGTGGACTGGCGCCAGCGCAGGTTCGCCGGCTACGTGGCCAAGCCGGCATCGTTGCAGGACCTGCAGGCCTGCCTGGACCATCTGCTCGGGCGCCAGGATGCCGCGCCACAGGGTCACGCCAGCATCGAGGCAGGCAACGACCGCCAGCGCTACGAGGCCATGCTGCGCCGGCAACTGCAGGAAGACCTGCCCAAACTGGAGCGCAGCATCGCGCAATGCGACCTGGCAGCCCTCGAGCGCTGGACCCATGCCACGGCTGGCGCGTTCATGATCGTGCGCCGCAAGAGCATCGTGCGCGAGTGCCGGGCGCTGGAAGCACTGTCCCGCGCGGCGCCAGGCTGGACCCCGGCGGTCGCCGCCGCTGCCGCGGCGCTGCGCCAGCGGCTGCGCAGCTATATGGAAGCCATCGGCGCCGCGGCTTAGCGCGCCTGCGGTGCCTGCAGTGCCCGCAGTGCCTGCAAGTGCCTGCAAGTGCCTGACCGGCACGTCCTACCACAATTAGCGGATTTGCGAGTACCGCCACGCAGGACGATAATGGCGAGGCCGCGCGATGGCCCGCCATCCCCGCCTTTTTGGGCGCGCCATTGTCTCCAATGTCTCTCCCATGCAGCCAGAACAAGGCCTCCCCCAGCCGCAACGCACCTGGGCGATCCTCACCGTTTTCTTCGGCCTGATCATGGCCGTGCTCGATGGATCGATCGCCAACATCGCCCTGCCCTCCATCTCGCGCGAACTGCAGGCCGAGCCGTCGAGCACCATCTGGGTCGTCAACGCGTACCAGCTCACGGTAACCGTGTGCCTGCTGCCGCTGTCATCGCTGGGCGACATCCTCGGCTACAAGCGTGTGTACCGTGCCGGGCTCGCAACCTTCCTGGTCGGCTCGCTGCTGTGCGCGCTGTCGGTCAACCTGCCCATGCTGGTGGCCGCGCGCGTGCTGCAGGGCATCGGCGGCGCCGGCATCATGAGCGTCAATACCGCGCTGGTGCGCTTCATCTACCCGCCCACGAAGCTGGGCCGCGGCATCGGGCTGAACGCACTGGTGGTGGGCGTGACCATTGCGGTGGCGCCCTCGCTGGGCGCGATGATTCTGGCGGTAGCCAGCTGGCAGTGGCTGTTCGCGGTAAACGTGCCGGTGGCCATCCTGGCGCTGTCACTGAGCCGGCGCGCGCTGCCGGAGACGCCGCCGCAGCCGCGCGACTTCGACTATCCCAGCGCGCTGCTGTCGGCGCTGGTGTTCGGGCTGTTTATCCTGGGCGTGGACGGGCTCGGCCATGCCGCCTGGCGCGCGGCCGGCGTCGCGGGGCTTGGCGCCGCAATCGTGCTGGGATGGCTGCTGGCGCGGCGCCAGCGCGGCCGCGCCGCGCCGCTGGTGCCGGTGGACCTGTTTGCCAGCCGGGCCTTTACGCTGGCGGTGGGCACCTCGTTCTGCTCGTTCATGACGCAGATGCTGTCCTTCGTCGCGCTGCCCTTCTACCTCGAATACCAGCTTGGCCGCTCGCTGCAAGAGACCGGGCTGCTGATCACGCCGTGGCCGATGATGGTGGCGGTGATGGCGGCACTGTCGGGGCGGCTTTCGGACCGCTACCCGGCCAGCATCCTCGCCGGCCTCGGGCTGGCCATGCTGGCCGGCGGGCTGATGGGATTGGCGACGCTGGCACCGGATGCCAGCAGCCTCGACATAGCGTGGCGCATGGCACTGTGCGGCACCGGCTTCGGCTTCTTCCAGTCACCCAACAACCGCGCCATGATCGGCGCCACGCCGCCGGCTCGCAGCGGCGGCGCCAGCGGCGCGCAGGCGACCACGCGGCTGCTGGGCCAGACCACCGGCACGGCGCTGGTGGCACTGCTGTTCAGCCTCTCGCCGGACGGCGCCGCGCGGATCGCGCTGTATGTGGCGGCGGCAGTCGCGACCGTCGGCGCCCTCATCAGCCTGAGCCGGCTGCGCGATCCCAGCGGCGAAGGCAACGCGCAGGCGGCGGCCGAACCGGACGCCTGAAGCCGGCCCGCGCAGGCCCACGCAGGCCCTGAGCGCTTACACCGCGATGCCGCCGAACTCCTGCATCACCTTGTCATGCAGGCGCCGCATGCCGCGCAGCCAGCGGTCGTAGTCCTGGCCCTTGCGGCGGTAGTACTCCAGCACTTCCGGGTGCGGCAGGATCAGGAAGCGCTCGTCGGCCACGCCTTCGAGCGTCACCGCTGCCACGTGCTCCGCGGTGACCGAGCCCTCTTGCAGGAAGCCTTTGCGCTCTCCCTTCTCGCCGAACAGCATGTTGGTCTGCACGCCCTGCGGGCAGATGCAGCTGACCTTGATGCCGCGGTCGCCGTAGGTGATCGACAGCCATTCGGCAAACCCGATCGCCGCGTGCTTGGTCACCGCGTACGGCGCCGAGCCGATCTGCGACAGCAGGCCTGCCGCCGATACCGTGTTGACGAAATAGCCGTCGCCGCGTTCCAGCATCTGCGGCAGCACCGCGCGCGCCGCATGGATATGCGCCATCACGTTGATTTCCCAGATGCGCTGCCATTCGGCGGCACCCGCGTCGAGGCCCTTGCGGAGGATGATGCCTGCGTTGGAGCAAAAGATGTCGACCTGCCCGAAGCGGCGCGTAGCCTCGTCAGCCAACTCCTGCACCGCGGCGGCGTCGGCCACGTCGACCGCTTGCGCGAACACCAGGCATGACGGCACCGCCTCCTGGGCTTCGGCCGCGACCTTGGCGGCGCCGGCCGCGTTCAGGTCGGCCACAGCCACGCCACGCGCACCGGCCTGTGCAAACGCCAGCGCCAGCGCGCGGCCAATGCCGGTGGCCGCCCCGGTCACCACCACGGTCTTGTTACGTACGTCCATGCGCTATCTCCTCATCGATTCTTGTTGATATGGGTCTGTCACTACGTCAGTCATTGGGCGCACGCGCCCGCCTCGGGCGCATCCGGCGGCAGCCGCATCGATGCGCGCGCGCCGCCGGGCTGCCACAGGCGCGCCTGCAGCGTTTCGGCCAGGTCGCGGATGCGCGGGCCGAGATTGCCTTCCAGGATCTCCGGCGACAGCCGCGCCGCGGACCCGCCGATATTCAGCGCCAGCACTTCGCTGCTGCCCGCCAGCCGCAGCGGCGCCGCGGCACCGCTGACGGTGCGGTCCCATTCGGCGTGCGCCACGCAGAAGCCGCGCCGGGCGTGGTCCTGCAGCGCGCGCCCGATGCCGCTGCGCACACCGGGCCAGCGCGCGCCGTAGTGGCGCGCCAGCTCGGCCAGCTCTGCTTCACGGTGCCCGGCGTCGAGCCCTGCCAGCCAGGCACGCCCGATCGCCGAGGTCGCCATCGGCAGGCGCGCCCCGGGCGCCAGCCGGATCACCAACGCGCCGCGCGGCTGGCAGCTTTCCAGGTAGACCATGGCGTGCCGGTCCGGCATCGCCAGTGCCACGGTGCAGTCGGTGGCAAACGCCAGCGACTGCATCAGCGGCTGCGCGATCTCGCGGATCGCAGCGCCCGCAATGTAGCGATGGCCGAGCACCATCGCGCCCTGCCCGAGCCGGTACTTCTCCGTGCCCTCGATATAGGTCAGGTAGCCAAGCGTGGCCAGGGTGTAGGTCAGCCGGGACACGGTAGGCCGCGGGATGCCGGTGCGGCGTGACAGCTCGGCATTGCCGAGGTAATCGTCCTGCGGCCCGAAGGCCCGCAGCAGTTCCATGCCGCGCGCCAGTGCCGTGACGAAATTGCGGTCGTCGGCCCAGCCCACGCCGGCCGACGCGTCGGCCGGCGCGAGCGCGTGGGCGGCGTCAGGCGGCGGGAACGGAATGGTGGTGGTGCGCTTCATGGACGGGCAGCAGCAATGGCAAACCACTCTTGATAGCAGCTTCCCACCCGGACCTGGCACCGCTATGTAGCGAAAGCATGTGAGCCAGAAGCGGCGCTTATAGAGCCGAATCAAAGAGTTAGGGCGTTTTCCATCGAGAAGAAGAGGTGCAGAAGCATGCCGATATGCCCTGTGGAACCAGAGACTTACCGGACATTTTGAACAGAAGAAGCTGGTGCTGTCGGCCACATCCGCCTCAGAGATCACCTCCCGGTTGCGCCTCATCCCAGGCGATTAATTGCATTTTTAGCCAAGCAACCCTTCGCACGGCAGGGCTGGCTCGGCGAGAGGCTGCCCCTCTCGCGCAACGTATCGCCCCCGTCACGTTCTACAAATAGAACGCTGAGATCAAACCTCCATGCCTACCGGACCCTACTCCTCGAACCTATCCTTCTTCCATCGCTGCGCCCCGGTTCGCAGCCTGCCAAGGAGACCTACATGAAGGAAGTGCCCGGTCTCTACAGCGCCCCACGTCCGATGCCACCGTGCTGCTGCCTACAGGCGGCCCATCGACGAACCCGTGGTCGGCTACGGCCCGTTCGTGCTGAACGGAGCCGCGGAATCCAGCAGGCGCTGGGCGACCATGACAGCGGCCGCCTCGTCCGCGTGGCAGCCTGATCTTTCCTCCCGCCGCGTCGCGCGCGGTGGGCTTTCGTCCCGCAGTACGCCCCACTGACAAGGAGCAACACCATGAGCCAACCTGCAAACTTCAATGGCAAGCGCCCCGCCATCGACCCGGCCGACACCGCCATGCTGCTGATCGACCACCAGAGCGGCCTGTTCCAGACCGTCGGCGACATGCCCATGCCGGAACTGCGCCTGCGTGCCGCGGCCCTGGCGAAGATGGCAACGCTGTGCAAGCTGCCGGTCATCACCACCGCCTCGGTGCCGCAAGGCCCCAACGGCCCGCTGATCCCGGAGATCCACGAAAATGCTCCGCACGCGAAGTACGTCGCCCGCAAAGGGGAAATCAACGCCTGGGACAATCCTGACTTCGTCGCAGCGGTTGAAGCCACCGGGCGCAAGACGCTGATCATCGCCGGCACCATCACCAGCGTCTGCATGGCATTCCCGTCGATCAGCGCAGTGGCCGACGGCTACAGGGTCTTCGCTGTGGTGGACGCCTCGGGCACGTATTCGAAGATGGCCCAGGAAATCACGCTGGCGCGCATCGTCCAGGCCGGCGTGGTGCCAATGGACACGGCCGCGGTGGCGTCGGAACTGCAGCAGACCTGGCACCGTGACGACGCCCAGCAATGGGCCGAAATCTACACCAAGATCTTCCCGTCCTATCAACTGCTGATCGAGAGCTACATGAAAGCGCAGGACGTGCAGAAGAACGGCGAGGTCCTGGATTCGGCACGCTGATCTCTGGGGCGGCATGGCTCTGGTGACCATGCCGCCCAGGGGCTCGCCTGTCGAGCGAAGCGCAGTGGTGTCGGCATGGCGTTGCACGGATGTACGCGCGCGCCACGCCGGTCACATCGCTTGCGACCATGACACGAAGCGGCGTTTCTTCCCTCCTGCTTTCCATGACCCTGGCGTGCATGCCATGCCACAGCCATGGGCAAGGATCGGCACCGCCCTACAACTTTCTGCGTTACAACGAGGACTACCGTTACCTGCAAAATCCGGCCAAACGGAGCGATCCCTGGGATCCAGTCAAGTTCATGCCGCTGGGCCCGCCAGCCACTTACCTGAGCCTGGGCGGCGAGATTCGGGAACGCTTCGAGAACTATTCCGCGCCGAATTTCGGCGTGCCGGGTCCATCCGCCGACGGCTACCTCTTGCATCGCATCCTGTTCCACGGCGACCTGCACGCCGGCAATTATTTCCGTGGCTTTATTCAGCTTGGCAACCACATTGCATTCGGCAAGGACATCGCGACGCCGCCATATGAAGACCGTCTGGATGTGCAGCAGGCCTTTGTCGACATACGACTGCCAACGACGGACCGTCCGGCAGCACCTTCCGATCTGCCACTGCTGCGCGTCGGGCGCCAGGAAATGGCGTTCGGCTCGCAGCGCCTGGTCGCTGTGCGCGATGCGCCCAATGTCAGGCGTGCCTTTGACGGTGCCCGCCTCGGCGGCAGCATCGGCGAAGTGCGGCTGGATGCTTTCGCCACGCGGCCGGTCCTGCTGAAAGCCGGCAACTTCGATGACCAGCCCAACCACGCGCAAGGATTCTGGGGAATCTACTCCACGTTCCCGAAGACGTTCATACCGGCGTCCGGCATGGACCTCTACTACCTCGGGCTCGAGAACAGCCGGGCCCTATACAGCGTGGGCACGGGAGTAGAGCGCAGGCACTCGGTCGGCGGGCGCGTGTTCGGCAGCCAGGGCCGGTGGGACTGGGACTGGGAAGCGCTGGGGCAATTCGGCAGCTTCGGCCAGCGCGATCTGCTTGCCTGGGGATTCTCTACCGACACTGGTTATGCATTCAAGCTGGCTGACTGGGGCGCGCGCGCCGGACTGAAAGCCACCGTCGGCAGCGGCGACCGCGATCCGCGTGATGGCAAGCTGGGCACGTATGGCGGATTGTTCCCCAAACTTGCCTATTTCAACCAGGCGGGCCTGCTCGGCGCCTCGAACGTGATGGACCTGCAGCCTTCACTGACACTGAAGCCGACGGCGCGGCTGCGCGTCACCGTCTCGTGGGACTTCATCTGGCGGCAGACCACCAACGACGCGGTCTACACGGCAGTGGCATTTCCCATTCCCGGCACGGCGGGACAACCCGGGCGCTATACCGGCAGCCAGCTGGCGCTCGATGTCTACTGGCAGGTCGATCGCCATATCGTGATCAATGCCGGCCTGGTCCATGTGGACGTGTCCCGGGTTCTAAGCAATGTGGGCGGGCACAATACCAACTTCACATACCTGTCGGCAGCCTATACGTTCTGATGGCCGTGTGTGACAGCCAACAGCAGCAACTGCTGCAAGGCGTTCGAGCGCCGGCTTCCTCCCGGGCCGAACGCCATGGTGTATGGCCGCGGTGCGTCGCCTGGATGTACGCAGCCGCCGACATCGATCCGCGCCTCGCCAACATGCTTTGCGATGATGCGCAAATCGAGCTGATCGGTCCGAGCCGCCCAGTTCGCCGTAGGCTTTATTGGCGCGCACCACCATGGCCAGCGCATTCCAGCACACGATCGCGGTGATGCGTTCGTCCAGGACGAGGTCGCCGGGGAATTGCGGCTGCCGGTCAAGCGGGATGGAATTCGCGTAGGGCGTATTACCCTGCGCCGTCATGGCGGTGTCGCGCTCGTGACTTCGGGGCCGGGTGTGACCAACGCCGTCACCGGCATTGCCACGGCTTATTTCGATTCGATCCCGCTGGTAGTGCTGTCCGGCAACGTGCCCACCTCAATGATCGGCGGGGACGCCTTCCAGGAGTGCGACGCCGTCGGCAGGAACTGAACCAGTGGCCGATTCCCGATACCGGCTTGTTATCGCGTCGCGCGAAAAATGGTAATGGACTTGGCGATCCGTGCTTTTTAAAGTTGCACTACAGAAGGCAATCGCCCTCTCGTTCTCCAAATTTCATTGCACCAAGGAATCAATATGGATCCCACACCACAGGAAATGGAAGCCACCCGCATCGCGCGCTGGGGCAAGGTCAAACCTTACGGTGAAACCTTCATCGAAAGCCGCTTGCCTGGCATGAAGAAGAACATCTACAAGATCATGAATCGCGGCGTTCTCGAGAACAAGGGTGTCGAGCCTGCGATTCCGGGTAACCACCGCTTTGGCGTGACCTTCATCGAAATCCCGGTCGGGCAAGGCGCCAGTCTCCACGCGCACAAGACCGAGGAAGTGTTCTGCCCGTTGAACGGCCAGATGGAAGTCATCTGGGGCGAGAAGGGCCAGTACTCGCTGATGCTGAACCAGTGGGATGTGATCTCCTGCCCGATCGGCGTGATGAGAGGCTTCCGCAACCCTAACGATCATGCCCTGGTCGTGTACTCGGTGGTCGGCGGCACCGACGAGGAGTGCGGCCGCATTGCCTGGCACCCGGACGTGGTGAAGGCAGCCGAGGCCACCGGTCTCGTCTACGGCAAGGACGGCTATATCAAAGAAGCTGAAGCGGACGCGGCGGAGCACCGCGCCGCAGACTGACGAAGGCCGCGGCAACGCAGACGAGTGGGCAACGAGGAGACGACTATGACACTGAGCGAGGCGTCACACGCGTTGCCCCCCGGTATGAGCAGGCGCAGCGCGCTAAAGGCGGTGGCGGGGCTTGCCGCGGCCGGGGTTGGGTTCGGCGCTATCGCGCAACCCGGCAGCAAGGCAACTGCGGGCTGGTCGCCGAAGGGAGCGGTGCGCATCATCGTTCCCTTTGCCGCCGGCGGCACCTCTGACATCATCGCGCGTATCGTGGCGGTCCGCCTCGGTGGTGCCTTGGGCCAGTCCGTGGTGGTCGAGAACCGCGCCGGCGCAGGCGGCAACATCGGCATTGCGGCCGTGGCACGTGCCGCGCCAGATGGCCAGACGCTGCTCTTCGTCTCCTCATCCTTCGTAACGAACCCGGCGCTTTTTGCCGACAAGCGTCCCTACGACCCGTTGCGCCAGTTCGCGCCGATCACGCTGGCGGTCAGTTCGCCCGACGTGATCGTGGTGCCGAGCAAGAGCGGAATCGTCAGCCTTCCGGGTCTGATCGAATCTGCTCGCAAGCGCCCGGGCGAGCTCACCTACTCGACGCCCGGCAAAGGCAACAGCGTCCACCTGGGTGGCGAATTGCTGTGGCAGCGTGCGGGTGTCAGTCTCTTGCACGTGCCTTTCAACGGCGCCGCGCCGGCGGTGCAAGCGGTGCTCAGCGGCCAGGTCGACTGCGGATTGACCGCGCTTCCTGCCGCCAAGGCCCATATCGCCGCCGGGTCACTCAGGGTGCTTGCGGTCGGTGGGCTTCAGCGTTGGCCTGGGCTACCGCAGGCTCCGACGGTGGCCGAATCCGGCTTTCCGGGATATCGATCGGAAACCATACAGGCGCTGTTCGCTCCGTCGGGCGCTCCGGACGCCGCCATCCTCCGCCTGCACACCGAGGTCTATCGCATCCTGCAGAGCAGTGAAGTCCGGCAGCAGGCGCGCGATCTCGGGTTCGAGGTCGTGGCGAGCCAGCCCACCGAGCTCGCTGCCCGGGTCGCCGAGGAAGTCCCGCGCTGGGCCGAAGTCGCGACCAGGGCACGGATCCAGAGCGACTGAGACCCGGCGCCGATGCCGCTCTCCTTGCCCGGCAAGCCATCAACTTTTCCATATCCAGGAGCCAACCCTACTATGACTTCTGCTTCCGTAGAAATCGCAAGCGCCCCATCCGCGTCGAAGGCGCAATCGATCCCCGCCACCCCTGAAGCACTGCTGGACGCCGTGCTCAAGGCAAATTCGGGGACGCGCGACCCACGCACCAGAACCATTCTTGACGCGCTCATCCGGCATGCACACGCTTTCGCGTCCGAGGTCCAACTGACTTATGAGGAACTCCACCACGGCCTGGACTTCATGGTCCGGGTCGGACAGGCCACCGGGCCGAAGAAGCACGAGGGCATCTTGCTGGCGGATATTCTCGGTCTTGCCACGCTGGTGCTTCTGATGGACGCCAAGGCAGTGCTTGCAGCGGGCGGTACCGAGCCTGCGCTGATCGGCCCGTTCTGGCGAGCAAACCAGCCGGTTCGCCCCAACGGATCGCACATCGCAACCCCAGACACCACAGGCGACCCGCTGCTCGTCCAGGGCCGCGTCGTGTCGCTCGACGGTACGCCGATCGCCGGCGCGCGCATCGAGACCTGGCAGGCAGCGCCGAGTGGCTTGTACGAGAATCAGGACGAGCACCAGGAGGACATGAACCTGCGTGCCGTGTTCGAGACCGATGCCAACGGGCGCTTCTGGTTCGAGAGCGTGCGGCCCTCCGGCTATGGCGTCCCGATCGACGGCCCCTGCGGCGAGCTCCTGGCGCTGCAGAACCGCGATCACATGCGCCCGGCCCATCTTCACTTCATCGCAATCGCGCCAGGGCACAAGGTGCTGACCACGCAAATTTTCGATGCGCTGGATCCTTATGCCTTCAGCGACGCGGCGTTTGGCGCCGTCGGCTCGCTGCTGCGCGATTTCGAGCCGGACGGTAAGGGCGGCTTCCGTCTCGATATGGAACTGAAGCTCGAACCTGGGGAGACTCGCCTGCCCACGCCGCCCTTGCCATGATCGTCTTTCCGCTCCAAGGCAACGAGCCCTGATGGGCTCGCTCCGGAGATCACTCAGGACACGCGACTGCCGGCATCCGACCGCCGCGCAGTCGTGAACGTGCGGGCTGCCGCCACCATCCGGCGCGGCGGCACCAGCCTCTGTGGGCCCAGCGCTTTGAACTCGGCCGCGAGATACTGCTCGACACGAGCGACACGTTCGACACGCTCGACACGAAGGTCGGCCATGAACCTACGTGGTCGAGTTCCAGGTTCTCTGCGCTTTTGGCGATGCCTACAGCGCAGCCATCCACCCCCACTTCACGTTTTTACGGCTTCATAAGCGCATTGCCCAGAAGCCGTATGTCGCGACTCTGTCAAGGCAGCAGCACGAATCGTTGGCGCGCCCCCTTGGCCTGCGCTGTCCAGACCCTGCCGATGTCCGCCAGCGGCACAGGTTCGATATCGATCTCCATGCGGCCCGCTGCTGTATGGCGGCACAGTTCCGCATACGCCTGAGCCTGCTCCGCGATAGGCGCGTGATAGTAGGCAAAGCCCAGGATGTCAAAGCAGGCCTTGCGCGCGGCCGCACCGGAGACAGTGATGACTGGGCCGACGGTGGTGCCGATATGAACCAGCCGTCCACCGTGACCGAGCACCTGCAGCGCCGCTTCCGCCGGTGCGCCGCACAGGTAATCCAGCACGACATCGACATCGCCTTGTGCCGCCTGGCGAAACGCTGCCGGCAGGTCGGCCGCCTGGTCCAGCGCAACCACGGCATCGGCGCCCAGCCGCCGGGCGCGCTCGAGCGCAAGCGGATCACGTCCCACCGCAATCACGCGCCCGGCCCCGAGCAACCTGGCAGACGCCACTGCGAGCAGCCCCGAGATGCCGGTCGCGCCGAGGATCAGCACCGTCTCCCCCGGGCGCATGCGTGCCCGCCACGACAAGGGTAGCCATGCCGCAAGCCCGGCATTGCCCAGCGCCGCGGCACGTGCGTCATCGATACCGTCGGGCACTGGGAAAGTCAGCGCCGCATCGACCAGCGCGCGTTGCGCCATCGAGCCGAAGGGCGCAGCCGGCGCATTGACGTTGAAGTAGATGCGCCGCCCGTCCGGCAGGTGCCCAACGCCCTCGCGCCCGACGATGAATTGCTCCTCCGGCGGCTTGATATAGTGGCGGCCCTCCGCGATCGCCATATCCAGCCGCGTCAGCGCCGCTGCCTTGACGTCGACCACGATTTGCCCCGGCGCGGCTTCCGGTTCGCGAAACTCCTGGTAAGCCGGCAGCCTGCCGGCAAGCGAAACCGCTCCTTTCATATGCATCTCCTGTTTAATACATCGGTGTTGACTGGGGGCTGGCACGTTCCTCTCTGATGCACTAGAATGCAATCGATTGCACGCCAAGCGCCAGCCCATGGCATCTTTGCCGATTTTAGGAAGCGCTGCTGACGAGCGTCCAATCAACTTTTTTTCGGTGCCCCATAACCGGGCGGCATCAGGCAGGACCCACTTGCACCCTGCCTGATACGCCATCCCCGAGAGCAGATGAGCAAGCCCACCATCAAGCAGATCGCACAGGCGCTCGATATCCATCCATCGACGGTATCGCGCGTGCTCAATCCCCAGACGCGCCATCGCATCGGCGATGACATGGTGGCGCGCGTGCTGAAGGCGGCACAGGATCTGCACTACTCCCCCAACCGGATCGCCGCCGCGTTGCGTACGCGCCGCTCGGGCACCATCGGTGTAGTGGTGCCGGATATCGGCAGTCCGGTGTTCCCGCCCATCGTGCTTGGCATCGAGAACACCCTGGCCCGGCAGGGCTATCTCCCGATCGTAGCCAATGCCGGCGGCGACAAGGCGCGCCAGACCTTTGTCGTCGACCAGCTGCTCGCGCGCCAGGTGGACGGGCTGATCCTGGCCACGGCGCAGCGTAACGACCCGGTGGTGGCGCACTGCCTGGAACAGGGCGTGCCGATCGTGATGGTGAACCGCAGCGATGACGCGGGCCGCGTTTCCAGCGTGGTTGGCGACAACCAACAGGCCATGGCGCTGGCGGTGGGGCACCTGCAGGCGCTGGGCCACCGGCGCCTCGGGCATATTGCCGGGCCATCCGCCTTGTCGACGGGCCACGAGCGCGAGGCGGGATTCCTGCAGGCACTGGCGGGCTGCGGCCTGTCGCCGGCCCAATGCCCCGTGGTGCGCGCCCCGGCCTACACCGAAGAAGCCGGCCGCGCGGCTTGCGCCCAGTTGCTGGCCAGGCGCGGCCGGATCACGGCCATCGTCGCCGCCAACGACTTCCTCGCCTTGGGCTGCTATGCCGCCGTGCGCGAGGCCGGAGGCAGCTGCCCGCAGGACCTGTCCATCGTGGGCCATAACGACATGCTGCTGATGCATGCGGTATCGCCGGCCCTGACGACGATCCGCATCCCCTTCTACGAGATGGGCGCGCGCGCTGCCGCGCTGATGCTGGGTGCGCTCGACGGCAGCGCGACCACAACTGCGCGCACGCTGCTGACTCCTGAACTGGTGGTGCGCGCCTCGACGCGGGCGCTATAAGGAAAGCGATGCATCGCGCGGTGTGCATCATTCTTGCCGGCAATTTGCGCAATCGATTGCACGCATTACACACATTCTGGCTTCGGATCGCTGGCAACAGCAAGAACTTACACGTTGAGGCATGACCATGGACCTGCGACAGCTTCGCTACTTCAAGGTGCTCGCAACCCTGCAGCATTTCGGGCGCGCGTCAGCCGCGCTGCATATCGCTCAACCCGCACTGAGCCGGCAGATCCGGCTGCTGGAGGAAGAGCTTGGCGTCAGGCTGGTGGAGCGCCATGTCCGCGGCGCCACGCCCACGCCGGAAGGACTGGTGCTGCTGGACCGCGCGTCCTTCCTGCTGCGCTATGCCGACCAGGTCAAGATCGACATCGCGGACCTGGCGGCTTCTCCCCGCGGCCTGGTGGCCGTGGGGCTGACCCCTGCCCTCGCGCCGCTGCTGTTCATCCCGCTGGCCGAAGCGCTGCGACGGCGCTATCCGGACATCCGCCTGCGGCTTGTGGAGAGCTTTGCCCCCGCGCTGCAGGACGCGCTGCGGCAAGGAACGCTCGACGTCGGCCTGCTGAGTGGCCCGATATCGAGCGCCGGCGTTTCGGTGATGCCGCTGGTCGCGGAAAGCCTGTGCGCCATCGGCCCCTACGGCGATACGTCGCTGGGGGAAGGTCCGGTGGATATCAGGCAGCTCCAACAGGTGCCGATCGTGCTGGCCGGCGTGCCTAAGTCAGGGGTCCGGCTGGCACTGGAGGCGCTGGCGACGCAACACGACGTGGCGCTGCAAGTGACGATGGAGGTCGAATCGATTGAAGTCGCGAGGCGGCTGGTGGCGCGCGGTTTCGGCTGGACCGTGCACTTCGCCGCGGCGATACGGGAGGATCTGCAGGCCGGGCAACTGCGGGCACAGCCAATCCGAGGCCTGGAGCTTCACCGCCTGATCGGCTATGCGTCGGCACACCCGCCCTCGCGGGCTACGCTGGCCGTTATCGAAACGCTGAAGCAGATTGCCAGCGATCTTGCCGGCACCGACCAGTGGCCGCACAGCCGCCTGCTGAATGCGACTGGCTGAGCAGGACACTGAAAATCAAATTGAGAATCAAATCGCGGTACTGCTAAAACGCTGGTGGATGTTATTCAGGCTCCGGTACGCGCCCGGACCGGCAAACTCGCGCAGTTCCAACGATAGTGCAAGGTAGCGGCGCCGGTACAGCGCGTCGAAATGCGCGGTAATGGCATCGAACAGCGCATTGACCGTGCGGTCGAGGACGTCGCGCGTACGGCCGGAAGCAACCGCCAGCGTCACATGCACAAAGGCGTCGTCATCGAAGCCATCGGCAATGCGATACGTATCCACGGCTACAGCCCGGGCACGGATGCCTCCGACAGGGAACGCGCCGCGCTGTGCGGCCAGGACGCCGCACAGCGTGTCGAGCAGGGGTTCAATGCGTGCATCGTCGCCAAGGTTGCGCGTGTATTCAACGATCAGGTGTGGCATGGCCTAGCGCGCCTTGAGGTTTGAGAAGGCGCCCTCGGCATGGACAACCTTGCCGCCGACCATCGTCAGCATCGAGCGGATTCGGTGGATCTCGTCGACCGGCACCGACAGATAGGGCTTGTCAAGCACGGCCAGGTCGGCCAGCTTGCCGGCCTCGAGTGTGCCGCGTGCGTTTTCGTCAAACGAGATCCAAGCCGCGTTGGCCGTGTACAGCCGCAGCGCTTCCAGGCGTGTCAGGCGAAAGTCTTCGCGGCGCCGTACCTCCTTGCCGATGGCAAGGCCACTCACATGGAATTCCAGCGCGCGCCACACGCCGGGGATGCCGATGCGCGTTGCATCCGTGCCACCCGCCACCTTCAGCCCTTGCCGCAATGCCAGGCGCACCGGCGGCGCCGACTCGGCCACATGATGATCGTTGGCGTGACCGATCGCGCCTGCCTCGAAGTACGGCCCCATCTGCACCGTGTAGGCAAGGCCGAGCGACTTCATGCGCCGGAAGGTCTCGGGCTTGCCGGTGTTCAGATGTGCCATGGCCCAGCGCAGCTTGCCCAGGTCATGATGCCTGGCCACCTCCTCGAAGACATCGAGGATCGCGTTGGCCGCGTCGTCGGTGTAGGCATGGATTTCCACCGGATAACCACGGCTGGCGGCAAACGAGGCCACCTTGAACAGTTCGGCGCGATCCTTCGCATCGGGCTGGAAGCCCGGCCCCATCTTTACGCCGTCATCCATGCCGAACACCAGCATTTCGCCCGGCCCGAGAAAGCGCAGTTTGCCGTCGCCGAGGAACGGCGGCAGGTAGGCCAGCGTGTGGCGGAACCATTCCGCCTCATTGCCGGCCACCATGGTCGGCACGCGGTAGCCGACGCGCAGCGACAGCCGGTCCTCGCGCCACAGCGCGAACAGGGGGTCATAGGCCGGCCCGGGCCCTGCGGTGGGATCGATCAGCGCCGTCACACCCAGGCTGTTGAGCTTGCCGAAAAACCCGGCAAGGCTGGCCTTTGCGTCGACATTGCTCTGCGCCAGGATGCGGCCAAACAGCGCAGACAGCGGACGGATCGCGCCAAAGATACGGCCGGTGAGGTGCCCGGCGGCATCGCGCTCTGCGCGCACGCCGGCTGGCAGCGCATCCGTCCGCTCAAGCCCCAGCACCTCGATCGCCCTGGCATTGACCACCGCATAGTCGTACAGGTATTGCACGTAGGCCGGGTTGTCCGGTAGCAGCGCGGTCAGTTCGGCCGAGGTTGGCGCGCGCTTCTCGGTGAACTGATCGGGGTGCCAGGAGCCGGTCACCGCCACCCATTTTCCGGGGCCGCGAGCCAGGGCCGTCTTGCGCAGCTGTTCCAGCCCGGCGGCCAGGCTGGTGGTCTCGCCTTCGTACCAATAGGTCTCGAAGTCATGGCTCTGGCCGCCGCGGATGGCGTGGATATGGGTATCGATCAGCCCGGGGATCACAGTGCGGCCGCCCAGGTCGACTACGTCGGTGCGCGGCCCGGCCAGCCGCCGGATCTCGCGGTTGGTGCCTACCGCGACAATCCTGTCGCCGCGCAGGGCAAGCGCCTGCGCAATGCCGTCGGCGCCATCCATGGTCAGCACGGTGCCGTTGACCAGAATCCGGTCCGACTTTTCCGTCGATTGCGCCGGCGCCGCCAACGTTACCCCGGCGGCCGCGAGCCAGCCGATGGCGACGGCGCGGGCCAGGGCCTGTGCAATCCCAACCATATCGAGACTTCCATCTGAAGAAGAAAAAGGCGCCCGCACATCCGGGCGCAGAAAGGGCACCGTGAGGGCGTTACTGCCCAGGCTGTGCCCCCGACTGCCTGACGATCGGCTCCAGCTTGGCAATGTCTGCCGCGATCAGCTTGTCGAAGGCAGCCGGCGTGGAAGGCTTGGCATCCGCGCCCTGGGCCTTGAGCTTTTCCTTGGTGCCCGCGGCGTTCAGCGCCTGCTGCATGGCGGTACTCAGCCGCGCAATGATGTCCTTTGGCGTCCCGGCTGGCGCCAGCACTCCGAACCACGCATCGAAGACATAACCCGGCGCACCGGCTTCGGCAATGGTGGGAACGTCAGGCATCGACGGCAGCCGGGTCGGGGTCGCCACGCCGAGGACGCGCAGCTTGCCCTCCTTGACGAACTGCGTCACGGTAATGGAGGGCGCAAAGAACATGTCGACCCGTCCGCTTATCACGTCGGTGATTGCCGCCGGCGCGCCCTTGTACGGAATGTGCCGCGCTTTCACCCCCGCCTTGACGTTAAACAGCTCGCCACTCAGGTGCGAAGAACTACCGCTGCCTGCCGAGCTGTAGGTGACGGCATCAGGCTGGGCACGTGCCGCCGCGATCAGGTCCTTGAGCGTGCGGTACGGACTCGAGGCGCTCACCACCAGCAGGTAGGGCATGGTTGCCACCGTGGAAACGCCCATCAGGTCATGCGTCGTGTCATACGGCAGCTTCGGATAGAGCGTCGGATTGACAGCGTGGCCCGCCGACGTCAGCAGCAGCGTGTAGCCGTCCGGCGCCGCCTTGGCAACCGCCGCGGTGCCGATCGTGCCCCCGGCGCCGGGTCGGTTATCCACCACGATCTGCATGTTCGAGCCGTTGCTCATTTCCGCGCTGACGATGCGTGCCAGCAAATCGGTGGCGCTGCCCGCGGCAAACGGCACCACCATCTTGATCGGCTTGGAGGGGTAGGCCTCGGCATGGACGGGTGCGTGCAAGAAGGGCAGGCACAGCGCCATTGCAAGCGCCGCCCGGAGGGTTGTCGTGAAACGCATATCGGTTCTCCTGCTATCTATCGGTCGTTTGCTGGGCGGGGCTCAGAAGGTATGGCGCATGCCCAGCGCGAAGGTTTGCGGATCGGCGCCGGCTGAAATGCCGAGCTCGTTGATGGCAAAGTCGTAAGTGGCGTTCTTCTTGTTGAAGATGCGGCTGTAGAAGCTGAACACCGACGTGCGCTTGGACAGCGGATATTCATAGCCGATGGTCGCCTGCACCGCTCCGGTATCCGGGCCGCTGCGGAAGAAGCCGATCGTCTCGGTGGCATTGCCGCGCCCGTTGCTGGCCACGCCGACGCCCGCGCGCAGGCTGCCGGTCCACAGCTTCTGCGCCACCGAAGCGTAGTAGGCATCGCGCTTCAAATCTCCGGTAGCCGTGCGGTAATGGAGCCGCTCGTAGATCGCAGAGACCTTGGTGGTCGGGAACTGATACGAGACGCCGATCTTCATGCCGTCGTCATCGCGGCCGGCGACCTGGTAATTGTTGTGCCGCTCATAGGCCAGCACCACATTCAGCGGGCCGTTGTCATAGGCCGCGGAAAATGACCAGAGACTGGGATTGCGCGGCACCGTCACGCGCTCTTCATTGATGCCCCACGTGACACCGCCGCGAAAGCCGTTCCAGCTGGCACTGCGGAAATGCACGCTGTTTTTCTGGCGCCGGTCGAACGAACTGGTGTCCTCGATGTTGTTCGAGGTTGGCGTAGAGCCGTTGCCCATGATCGCCATGTAACCGGCGGTGGTCGGATAAAACGGGTCGTAGGCAGACGTGGCTTCCAGGTAAGGCGTGGTCCAGTTGCCCATGAAGAAGCTGCCAGCCGAACCCGCCAGTCCGATGCGCGTATTGCGCCCCGCAAGCTGGCCGCCGCCGCTATCCAGCGCGATCGAACTCTCGATCTGCCAGATCGCTTTCAGGCTGCCGTACAAACCCTCTTCACCGCGCATGCCGAATACCGAGCGGTTATTGGTCAGCCGGCCGGTGCCGCCAAGCTGGGTGCCGTCGGTAGCTGTGGTGGCATCCGAATATTCGAGCGACGTATTCAGCCTGCCATAAAGCGTGACGTGGCTCTGAGCCGCAGCGGCCGTGCAGCAGGCTGCGAGCGCCACGAATGTGGCCCCCGCCAGTGGGTGTTTCATTTTGTCTCCATATATTTTTTGCGCCTGCCGAAACCAACCTTGCTTTAGCTGCCGGCCATTGCCATCAAAAACAGGCAAGACGTCTCCCTGCCAGGGCTTTCGGCATTGTTATTCGGTCATTTCCGGGTAACGCTTATTGAGTGAGGCAGATTTACGCGTATTCCAGCGTGAGGCGAATTCTAAAAAAGCAGCAACGGACCGTCCATTCGCATTTTCTTTTCGTCACCATACCGATTTGTTATCGGCGTGACGGCCCCGCACCACGCCCGGTGGGCGCCGCAGACCCGGCGCTATCCGATCTGAGCATAGGTACTCCGACGCGCATCCGATAGCCGGCGCGGCTGTGTCACTGTGTTCCAGGCATGGGACGCTGCAAGGCGACCGAGAGGACAACCGGCCAAGAACCGGCGCCCCTCTCCGCACGTGCAACTTGGTGTTTGAGGCGCACGTAGCCGGTGGAGGCCAGCACCTGCGCAATGCCGGGCGGCAGCGTCTCGACATAGTTCGGAGCGACTTCCGCAAGGGACTGTCGCGGGCGCTCGCGCCCCGCGCGGCGCGGCATGCATCAATCCAGTCGGAGGAAGGTGCGCGCAACGCCACCGGCGCAGGAAAAAGCCGGTGGCGCCTCGGCGATCGGATCAGGGCCGGAACGTGTCGGCCGGCATGCGGTCGATGAATTCGCTGGCGCGGATGAGATGTTCGCGCATCAGCTGGGCGGATTTGTCAGCATCGCCGCTCACGATGGCCTGGGCAATGAGGCGGTGCTCATTGACCGACTCTTGCAAGGCTTCGCCATGGATGGCGTTGCCGAGCTGGAACATGAGCATCGGTAGTTGCAGGCGGCCAATGAAATCGGAGAGCTTCGCATTGCCGCATTCGTCCGCGATGGCCGGGTGGAAGCGCCGGTTCTCTTCATAGTAAGCCGCCGGACTCACGCGCTTGCAGAGAGAGATCAGGAAGGTGCTGGACCAGCCGGAAACCAGGGCCAGGATGCTCGACCTCGGCATTACCCCGGTCGGCAACAGCCCGAATGAATTTAGCAAGCAGATCCACCAGGACTACGCACGATACGGCGAGGTGGTGAAGAAGGCCGGCATCACGCTCAACTAATGATTTTCCGCTATTGCCAGATGGCCGCACCGGCATAGTTGGTCGTTCCGAAGGACACGACAACGCTTTGTCTTGTCGTCACCGCGAAGGTGGAGACGGGACGAATAAGATTGTCGATTGGATAGACAAGCACGTTCGCTGAGGCGAGCACATGATGAAGGATGGGACGCGTTGGGAATGGTGTTCAACACAACGCCGAGTCAAGGCTGCAAGACGCAAGCCGGGGTAACACCCGGCGTCACGTTCGCGGTGCGGGTGTCCCTGACGCTTCGTCGCCCAGCGGTGCACATCACCCGACGCGTTGGATATCCGGCAGCTTCCAGGTCTTGTCGAACCACGGCTGCAGCGGTCCGTACAGGCGGAAAATCGTGAACCAGCTCTTGCCGGGTACCGTCTGCACCCAATTGTCGGCATTTGCCGGGCGCTTGGGACTGAAGTAGACGTCCACGCTGCCGTCCGGATTCGTCTTCGGTTTGGTCCGGCTGGAGAGGCTGGGGAAGCGCTGGTCCGTTTGCAGCATGGAGCGCGTCTGGGTGTCGTAGAGGACCACCGACCAGAAATCCTTGACCGGCACATTGGCAGGCACGCGCAAGCGATAAGTCTTTGCGCCATCGAATGCCTGGCCGTTCGCATCCAGATTGGCCGACGCGTTTGTGACCCAACCCCTGGCATGGCCACGGCCATTGCTGGGGTGTTCACCGTCGCGGCATAGAAGAACATGGTCCGCGCGTCGAAATTGCGCGCGCCGCCCTTGGTCAGCCATTCGTAGCTGCCGCCGATGAACGGCGTATTCCAGTGGGCCTCCGGATAGATCCTCGCTTCCTTGGCGCGGCTGCGAAAATCAATTGATCGGGCAATGGCGTTCCCGGTGGCGACTGCGTCGGTGAGGATCTTCTTCATCCGCGGATCGGGCGCAAAGGGCTGGCCCTTGACCAGTCCGATGGCATTAAAGATGCCCATCATGTCCGCGCCGTACGAATTCTCAGGTTCTTCCTGGACGATCTGGTCAAGTTCGGAAAAGAAGCTGAAATCGTTGGAAAGGTTTGCTTGGGACCAATAATGCGGCAACCCCGAATAGTTATCCGATTATTTTCCTCCGGGAGTTTGGTGCGTTCAAGAAGGGAGAGGCAAAAGCCAGACCCTGGCCGAAAATTTCTAAGACGACCAGAAAAAATCTTTACTTCTCGAGGTAACGCGTGCGCGCGAAAATGTCACGACGCCGCAGGCCGCGGCCAGGGTCCGGAGCCGAATGGCAGTCACCGTCCTGCATGTACCAAATCGGTGCAGACGAACGGGAGCGCTCACGTGGCATCCATACACGCAAGAACGATACATCGACCGATCCTGGCGTCCACGGCCATGGCGGCTGTTGCCCTTATCATGGCAGCGGCGCCTGCCGAGGCAACCGAGGGCGCATTACCTGACGAAGCCGCCAGCGGGTAGCTGGGTTTACGGTTCCTGCAGACGACGATAGGCACCTATGGTGGCGACGACATGCGGTGACGCGCGATCACGATGGTTGGTGGCACTTGCGACGGCGAGCTTGCTGCTGGTCAATTCGGCGATGGCTGAGGTCAATACCGAAGCAGCAACCCAGGCTGTTGGCAATGGAAACACCAAGCTCACCGCGGATCGCTCAGCCGGGAAGGAGCCAGTTCGCTTTTTCGATCCTGAAGATGGCATGCTCGATGCCAGCGACTTTCTGCTGAATCACCGCGGTGCGCTACCGGTGCCGACCATCATCACCGAGCCGGCGGTGGGATATGGCTTCGGGCTCGGCCTGATGTTCTTTTCTGAATCGATGGGAGATGCAGCGGCCAGGGCCAAGGCCAGCGGCTCCCGGATGGCGCCGCCGAACATCACGATGGTTGGCGGCATGTATACGGAGAACGGAACCTGGGGCGCTGCGGCGGCGCATTTCCATACCTGGGGCGGTGACCGCTACCGCTACCTTGGCGCTATTGCCAAGATCGACGCGCATCTCGACTACTACGGCCTGCTGAACCAGCCACGCGCCTATGAGTTGAATGGCACCGCACTGATCCAGCAATTCCTGGTACAGATCGGCGACAGCCGATGGTACATCGGCCCGCGCTACGTGTTCTTCGATTCCACAGCCACATTCAAGCCAGGCAGCAGCGCCAGTGAACTGCCAAACTTTGAGAAGGACACCCGCATTGGCATGGCGAGCCTCGTGGTGGACTACGACTCGCGCAGTAACATGTTCTTTCCCAGTCACGGCAGTTATGCCGAACTGGAGGCGCGCTTTGCCAGGAACTGGCTGGGCAGTACGCAGAGCTTCGAGATGTACAACGCGCGCGGCTACACCTGGTTGCCGGTTGCACGCACGCTGATTCTCGGTCTGCGCGCCGATACGCGATTCTCCGCCGGCGATGTGCCGTTCTACGTGCAGCCGTACGTCGACCTCCGTGGCGTGCAGAAAGGTCGTTACCAGGACCGCAATGCCGTGATGGCGGAGGCAGAGTTGCGATGGGACGTGACGCCACGCTGGTCGCTACTGGGCTTTACCGGCGTGGGCAAGGCCTATGGACGCTGGAACAGCTTCGACGACGCCAGCAACGTCTACAGCGTGGGAGCGGGCTTTCGGTACATGATCGCACGCAAGCTCGGCATCTCGATGGGCATCGACGTGGCACACAGCAAAGGGCAGAACGCGTTCTACATCCAGGTGGGAAGTGCGTGGCGTTGACTGCGGTCCCTCCCCCTCGATGCCGCTCCTGGCCACTTCGAGAGCCCAAGCCGGTTCCAGGGGCGACGCTTTGCTAGGCCGTACCGATTGGGGCTTTCCCGAAGGTCTCGATTGCCGCTATTTCGCTGTGCGGAATTCCCAACCGGTTTCCTTGACGATGCCGCGAAGCCTATGCAAAAGTCGGTGAAAACGAACGACCGTGCGGGAATACTCCCGACACTTCGTCACCGGGCTTTCGCTGCCGCCGACGGCACAGCGGCGCCCGGCTAGCCGGGCGGCCAAGTTGCCGCATCGCACAGGAGACAGCCCATGCAGTATCCGCACTTCGAGTCCGCGCCTCCGCCCCGTGTCCGTCACGGCGCGATCCCGGCCACGCCGACCGCCCCCCGCCAGCCAGGCGCTGGCACCCGCTATCCGGCGCGCACTCCGCGCACCTGATCCACACGCCCCGAATTCTTGCGTGGCAGCGCCCGGCGCTGCCGCGAGGGATCACGCGCGGCGCCTTGTCAGCGCGTGCCTGGATTTCCGATTCGCGAACCGCATGAGGTAACCCCGTGGCATTGTTTTTTCAACAGATACTCAACGGCTTGACGCTGGGCGGCGTCTACAGCCTGGTGGCGCTCGGCCTGACTTTGGTCTACGGCATCCTGCACGTGCCCAATTTCGCGCACGGCGCGTTCTACATGGCCGGCGCCTATGTGTCGTACTACCTGATGACGGCGCTGGGCGTGAACTACTGGCTGGCGATGGTCGGCGCCGCGCTGGTGGTGGCGGTGCTGTCGATGCTGGCCGACCGGCTGGTGTTCCATCCGCTGCGCAACTCGCCCGAGCTGCACGACATGATCGCGGCCATCGGCATCCTGCTGTTCCTGGAGGCCGGCGCGCAGGCGCTGTGGGGCGCGGATTTCCATCGCATGCCGACGCCGTACGGACAGATCGTCGATATCTTCGGCCTGACCGCGCCGTTGCAGCGCCTGCTGATCATTGGCGCCGCGTTTGCGCTGATGGTGCTGCTGCACCTGTTCCTCACGCGCACCATGACCGGCGCCACCATCATGGCGATGGCGCAGAACCGCGACGGCGCCGCACTGGTCGGCATCGATGCGACGCGCGTCACACTGCTGGTCTTTGCCATCTCCGGCGCACTGGCCGCGATCGCCGCCACGCTGTACGCGCCGATCAACCTGGTCTACCCGAGCATGGGCAACCTGGTGATCACCAAGGCCTTCGTCATCATCATCCTGGGTGGCATGGGCAGCATCCCCGGCGCCATCGTCGGCGGGCTGATCATCGGCATGGCCGAGAGCTTCGGCGGCTTCTACGTTTCCACCGACTACAAGGACATCATCGCCTTCGTGCTGCTGGTGGTGATCCTGTCGATCCGGCCGCAGGGCCTGTTTGCCGGCAAGGCAGCCTGAGGAGCACGACATGAAAGCACTGCAAGGAAAGACCGGCTGGATCCTGCTGCTGGCCCTGGCCATCGCGTTCCCGCTGGTCACGCCCAACAGCTACTACCTGACCGTGATGACGCTGGCCTTCATCTACGCCATCGCCACGCTCGGGCTCAACCTGATCACCGGCTACACCGGCCAGCTGAACCTCGCGCACGGCGGCTTCATGGCGATCGGCGCCTACACGCTGGGCATCCTGACCGTGGATCACCAGGTGCCGTTCTGGCTCGCCTTCATGCTGGCCGGCGTGGTATGCATGGCGCTGGGTTATGTGGTCGGCGTAGTGTCGCTGCGGCTGAAGGGCCATTACTTCTCGATCTTCACCATGTGCATCGGCTACATCATCTACCTGGTGATCGAGAAATGGGAAAGCCTGACGCACGGCACCGTGGGGCTGATCGGCATCCCGGTACCGGCGGCGATCGGACCGCTCGCGTTCGACAGCGTGCAGGCGCAGTACTACCTGGTGCTGTTCTTCCTGGCGGTGGGCACGTTCCTGATGCACCGGATCGTCACCTCGCTGCTCGGCCGCAGCTTCATGGCCGTGCGCAACAGCGATGCGCTGGCAGAAGCGCTGGGCATCAACCTGATGCGCACCAAGGTGGTGTCGTTCGTGCTGTCGGTGGGCTATGCGGGCTTTGCCGGCGCGCTGTATGCCGGCCAGGTGCGCTTCCTGGGACCGGACATTGCCCGCACCGACCTGACCTTCGACATGGTGATGTCGATGCTGGTGGGCGGCATCGGCACCCTCTTCGGGCCGCTGCTGGGCGCGGTGCTGGTGCCGTGGATCACGCAGTCGCTGCAGTTCATGCAGGACTACCGCATGCTGGTGTTCGGCCCGGTGCTGATCCTGCTGATCATCTTCGTGCCGGACGGCATCGTGGGTTCTTACCTGAAGAAGCAGGCGCGCAAGGCCGCCGCCGCACGCCGCGGCAAGCCCATGCAACCGGCGGCTGCCGGCAATAACGCTGTCCCGACCACCCGCGCCGGAGCCGACCATGCTTGAGATCCGCAACCTGACCAAGAAATTCGGCGGCCTGACCGCGGTGCACGATGTGTCGGTGACCTTCGAGCAGGGCCACATCAACGCCATCATCGGACCCAACGGCGCCGGCAAGACCACCTTCTTCAACCTGGTCGCGGGCACGCATGCGCCCTCCTCCGGGCAGATCCTGTTCAAGGGCCAGGACGTTGCCGGCCTGCGCGCCGACCAGATCGCGCGCCTCGGCGTCGCGCGTACCTTCCAGGCGACCGCGCTGTTCGACCGCGCCACGGTGCTGGACAACCTGATCGTGGGCCACCGGCTGCGCACGCGCTCCGGGCTGGGCGACGTGCTGTTCAACACGCGCCGGCTGCGCGAGGAAGAGCGCCTGTGCCGCGACAAGGCCGAAGCCGCGCTCGACTTCGTCGGCCTGTCGCACCTGGCGCATGAAATCGCCGCCGATATCACGCAGGAAGCGCGCAAGCGCGTGGCCTTCGCGCTGGCGCTGGCGACGGACCCGGAGCTGCTGCTGCTCGATGAGCCGGCGGGCGGCGTGAATCCGGAAGAAACCGTCGGCCTGGCGGAGCTGATCCGCAAGATGGTGCGCCATGGCAAGACCGTCTGCCTGATCGAACACAAGATGGACATGATCATGCGGCTGGCCGACAAGATCATGGTGCTGAACTACGGCGAGAAGATCGCCGAAGGCACGCCTGCGCAGATCCAGCAGGATCCGCATGTCATCGAGGCCTACCTGGGAGCCGACCATGTTGCAGCTTGAACGCGTCTCGCTGTCGTACGGCAGCTTCCGTGCCCTCGACAACATCACGCTGCATGCCGGAGCCGGCGAGCTGGTGGTGCTGCTGGGCGCCAACGGTGCCGGCAAGAGTTCGATCTTTCTGGCGATGAGCGCGATCCACCGCATCGGCGGCGGCAGCATGCGCTTCGACGGGCGCGAGTTGTCGGGCATGAAGCCCTCGCAGATCGTGCAGGCGGGGCTGGTGCATTGCCCGGAGGGCCGCAAGCTGTTCCCGGCGATGAGCGTGGAGAAGAACCTGGTGCTGGGTGCGTATGTGCATCGGCGCGATGGCGCCGGCATCCGCAAGACGCTGGAGGAAGTCTATGACCTTTTCCCGATCCTGCGGCAAAAGAAGAACGACCCCGCGGGCTCGCTGTCCGGCGGGCAGCAGCAGATGGTGGCGCTGGGACGCGCGCTGATGAGCCGGCCGCGCGCGCTGCTGCTGGACGAGCCGTCGCTGGGGCTGGCGCCGCTGGTCGTCAAGCAGATGTTCGAGATCATCCAGCGCATCAACCGCGCGGGGACCACGGTGCTGCTAGCGGAGCAGAACGCCTACGCGGCGCTGGGAATCGCCCATCGCGCGTATGTGATCGAGAGCGGGAAGATCGTGATGGAGGGGGACAGGGATACGTTGCTGAGGGATGAGGGGATTCGGAAGGCGTATATCGGCGGGTAGGTTTTGCTCCCTCTCCCGCTTGCGGGAGAGGGTTGGGGAGAGGGCCGGCATGTCAGACGAAGTGAATGCGTTGGCATAACCACCGCCTGCCCTCTCCCCCTGCCCCTCTCCCGCAAGCGGGAGAGGGGAGAAAACAGAGGGGTCATTGAAGACAACCGCAACTGACAAGCGCAGTACATTCAGGAGACATAGCAATGCAAAACAACATCATGAGCCGTATCTTCCCGCTGGCCGCCACCGCCGTGGCCGCGATGCTGGCTTCTGGCGCCGCGCTGGCGCAGGAAGTCGTCAAGATCGGCTATACCGGCCCGTTGTCCGGCGGCGCCGCGCTGTATGGCAAGAACGTGCTGTCGGGCGTGCAGATGGCGGTGGATGAAATCAACGCCTCCGGACTGGAAGTCAAGGGCAAGAAGGTCAAGCTGGAAGTGGTGGCCCTGGACGACAAGTACTCGCCCGCCGAAGCCGCCATCAACGGCCGCCGGCTGGTGCAGCAGCACAAGACCGCGGCGGTCTTCGTGCCGCATTCGGGCGGCATCTTTGCGCTGCAGGCCTTCAACGAGCAGGAAAAATTCCTGGTGATGGCCTATTCCAGCGTGCCGCGCATCACCGATGCAGGCAACAAGCTGACCATCCGCATCCCGCCGGCCTACACCGGCTATATCGAGCCGTTCATCAAGGCACAGATGAAGCGCTATGGCAAGAACGTGGCGCTGACGCCGGCGGATCACGACTATGCCAAGGCCTGGGTGCAGGCCTTCGTGCCGGCCTGGGAATCGGCCGGCGGCAAGGTGGTCGCCAACAACCCGATGTCGTACACCAAGGCCACCGACTTCTATAGCGGCGTGTCGCGCGCCATCAGCGAGAAGCCGGACGTGATGTTCGTCGGCGGCCCGTCCGAGCCGACCGCGCTGGTGGTCAAGCAGGCGCGCGAACTGGGCTTCAAGGGCGGCTTTATCGTGATGGACCAGGCCAAGATGGACGAGATGGCCAAGGTCACCAACGGGCTGTCGATGCTGGAGGGCTCGATCGGCGTGCTGCCGCTGGTCAACGACAACCGCCCGGCGGCGCAAGCGTTCAATGCCAAGTACAAGAAGTTGCATGACGGTCGCGATGCGACCACCGAGATGTCGCTGAACTACACCATGGTTTATGCGCTGGCCGGCGCCATGAAGCTGGCGGGCACCACCAGCGATGCCACGGCGATCCGTGCGAAGATGCCCGACGCGGTGAAGGGGCTGGCCAAGGAGGTCAATCCCAATGAAGTCGATGGCATCGACGCCAAGGGTGGCTCGATGGCAGATACCGTGGTGGGCTGGGTGCAGAACGGCAAGATCTCGCAGGTGCGCCTGTCCGAGCTGGCCAAGTAAGTTGGCCAAGTAAGTTAGCCAAGTGAGCTGACCAGGCAAGCTGGTCAGCCGCGCCGGAAAAGTCCTGCGGGCCGTGCAGCCTGCGGGGCTTTTTCTTTAGGCGGCCAACCAATAGGATTCGGCTTACGCGTCTCAGTCGGGGGGAAGCCGATGGCCAGCCAGACACCAAGGAAGCCGGCAAACGCCGCAAGCAAGGCCGCTGCCAGGGACAGCGACGGAAAGCCCCGCCTGCTCTCGGGCGGTAATCCCCAGATTCCCAAGGGTGACGGCGAGGCGCCGGTGCAGGCCTACATCGCCGCCATGCCGGGCTGGAAAAGCGATGTCGGCCGCCGCCTCGACGCGCTGGTCATGCGCCAGGTACCCGAGGCGCGCAAGGCGGTGCGCTGGAACTCGCCGTTCTATGGCGTCGAGGGCCAGGGCTGGTTCCTCAGCTTCCATTGCTTCACGAAGTACATCAAGGTGGCGTTCTTCCGCGGCGCGGCGCTGAAGCCCCTGCCGCCCGGCGAGTCCAAGGATCCGGACACCCGTTATCTCGATATCCACGAGCAGGACGACATCGACGAGGAACAACTCGGGAGCTGGATCCGGCAGGCGTCGGCAATGCCTGGCTGGATCCCATGATGCCCGTCGGCGCGCTGCTACGAGCGAACGCCGAACAAGCCGTGCCAGAACGAATCGAAGGCGCCGGGATGGCGCCTGTGGCGCTCCGGGGTGTCGTGGCCTGACGCCGCTGCTGCCATCGATTCGGGCGCTTGCGCGGCGGCCGCGCTTGCCTGCCGCGATGCCTGCAAGGCCGAAACGCTGTCGGCAATGCGAGCCGCCAGCTCCGCCTCGCAATCCCGGCCGAGCAGCACGCCATACAGGACATCGCGGTTGTTGCCGTCATCGGCAAAGCGCATGGCGATGGTGACCATCTTTTCGTACTGTTCTTGCGCAGCGAGCTGGGCCTCGCGCTGCGCGGCGCGCTCCTGCTCTTCCTGTGCTTCCTGCTCCGCCTGCCAGCGGCGCATCTCGCGCTCGAATACTTCGTCGTAGATCTGGCGCTGTTCGGTGTCGGACAGGATCGCGTAGGCGTCGCGGATTTCCTGGAAGGCCGCGTGCGCCTCGGCCTCGCGGCCGAGGTTTCGGTCCGGGTGCCATTTCATTGCGGCGCGCCGGTACGCCTGCTTGATCTCGTCAAGGGTGGCGTCGGACTGCACGCCTAGTGTCGCGTAGAGGGTGGTCATGGGGCGATGGGGGCGCTGCTGGGCTGGCGTTCATGCTAGCACGGCGCGCCGACCAATCGGGGGGATCGGGGGCATCGCCGTTACTGACGCCCGTCGCCGTCGCGGTTACGTGCCTCCATCTGCCCACGGTCGTGCTGGGCGCGCTGCTGTTGCTGGCGCTGCTGCTCCATCTGCTGGCGCTGGCGGTCCTGCATCTGCCGCTGCTGTTCCTGCTGGTGGCGCTGCTGCTCCTGCATGGCCCGCTGCTGCTCCTGCATCTGCCGCTGCTGCGCCTGCGCGGCGCGTTGCTGCTGCTCTGCCTGCTGGCGCTGCATGGCCTGCTGGCGTTGCTGCTCCTGCATCTGCCGTTGTTGTTCCTGCGCCTGCCGGTGCTGTTCCTGCATCTGACGCTGCTGTTCCATCTGCTGACGCTGGGCGGCCTGCGCCTGCCGCTGCTGGGCTTCCTGCGCCTGGCGCTGCTGTGCCTCTTGCATCTGACGTTGCTGCTCGAAGCGCTGGCGCTGCATCTCCTGCCCCTGCCGCTGCTGCTCGGCCATCTGGCGCTGGCGCTCCCCCTGCTGACGCTGCTGCTCGGCGGCCTGGCGCTGCTGGTCCATCTGCTGGCGCTGGGCGTCCTGGGCCTGACGCTGCTGGTCCATCTGCTGGCGCTGCGCGTCGTTCGCCTGGCGCTGGCGGCCTTCCTGCATCTGGCGCTGCTGGGCGTCCTGGGCCTGGCGCTGTTGCGCCTCCTGCATCTGCCGTTGTTGCTCGAAACGCTGGCGCTGCATTTCCTGCGACTGCCGCGCCGGATCGGGGCGATTCTGCCCGTCTGCCCACTGGCGTTGCTGCGCGCGCTGCTGTTCCTCCTGGCGACGCTCCATCGCTTCCTGCTGCTGTCGCTGCAGTTCGCGCGCCTGCTGCTGTTCGCGGCCCGGCTGGCCTTGCCACTGGCGCGACTGTTCCTGCTGGCGACGGTCCATCGCTTCCTGCTGCTGGCGCTGCAGTTCGCGCGCCTGCTGCTGTTCGCGGCCGGGCTGGCCTTGCCACTGGCGCTGCTGCTCCTGCTGGCGGCGCTCCATCGCCTCCTGTTGCTGCCGCTGCAGTTCGCGCGCCTGCTGTTGTTCGCGGCCCGGCTGGCCTTGCCACTGGCGCAGCTGCTCCTGCTGGTGGCGCTCCATCGATTCCTGTTGCTGCCGCTGCAGTTCGCGCGCCTGTTGCTGTTCGCGCTGCATGGCCTGCGCCTGGCGTTGCGCATCGGGCTGGCCGGCAAAGCCGCGTCCGTCGTCAGGACGCGAACTCTGCCCACGGCCATTGCCACGCCAGCCGTCCGGGCCCTGGGCCGGGTCTGGGCGACCGGCGCGTGGCTGCTGCTCGCGCGCAGCCAGTGCTGCCTGGCTCATGCGCACGTCTGGGATGGGCTGCGCCGCGCGCCCCTGGCGCCCCGGCCGCTGCTCCGAGCCGCCGCGCCATGCCGGACCCGCGCCGGGGACGACACCGCCCTCGCGGGCGAAGCGTCGAGCCAGGTCATCGGTGGCCGGCCGTCCCGGCGGGTGCGCCGCGATGGCCTGGCGCTCGAAGCCCGGGCGCGCCTGCGGTGGCAGTTGCCGCACCGGCGCGGCGCCGACAAGGCTGCTTTTGACCGGCGCCACCGGCGGGCCACCGCGTGCCTCGCCGGCCGGCAGGTTGCGCCATTCGGCGCGGTGCATGCCACGCACCGGACGTCCCTCGACGAAATTGCGCGCCGGCATGCCGGTGATCGCGCCAGGCACGTTGCGGTTGGCATACGGCGCGGGCCGTCCCCGGTCGCCCATCACGAAGTTGTTGACGGTGACGCGGTTGATGCGCGCGACATAGCTTGGACTGGCGCGGTACGCCGGCCGGTAGGCATCGCGCGGCCCCAGCGGGTACCACGCCACGCCGGGACCGCCCCCCACGTGCACGCTGCTCCAGCCGTGGCCGCCGCCACCACCACCGACAAAGGCGACCACCGCCGGCGAGTAGCACGGCCGCACACGCGGGCCCGGCACCCAGCCCCAGCGCGTACCCACATAGGCCCAGCGCCCATAGTGCGACGGGGCGAAGCCCCATGGGGCATCGTCGACCCAGGTCCAGCCCCACGGCGCGATCCACGCCCAGTGGCCGACGCTGTAGGGTGCCCAGCCGGCGCTGACGACACGCGGGAACCAGACCGCGCCATAGGCGGGTTCTTCCTGCCAGTCACCGTAGTCGTCCAGCGCCGCGTAGCCGGGCATTTCGCGCGGCAAGTAGCGCGCCGACGGCGACGCGTCTTCGCGCGCGTCGCGTGCCGCGGTCCAGCGGTCGAAGCTGTCTTCGGCAACGGGGCCGCCGCCGGCGTCAGCCAGGTCGGTGCCGGCAAAGCGCATGCGGTCGCCGCGCTGCAGTTCGATCGAGCGGCTGTCGCCATAGACCACGGCACTGCCATGCCGCATCGTCACCGTGGTGGTGCTGCCGTCCGGGGCCACGTCGAGCCGGTAGTCGCCCGGCTCGCGCGGCACGAAGGCCAGGTTGGGGGTATCGATCTCGACGGTCTGGTCCTGCGGCAGCGCGCGCACGCGCACCTGCAGCGTGCCCTGCGTCAGCTTGACCTGCGTGGTGTCGTCGTCCAGGTTCAGGATGCTGGCCGCGGTGGCGCCGCCCATGCGCATGGCGACGGTGCCGGCATGCAGCTCGGCGCGGCCGCCGGCATCCATCCACAGCCGGTCGCCGGTTGTGACCGGGCGGTTCAGGCCGGTGGCGGCCCACTGGTCCGAGCCTGCCGGCGCGAAGCTCAGGTTGCCTTCGACCACGGTCAGCGTGGCGATGCGGGCGGACGGGTCCGCCTGCGCGACCGGGGCGTCGGCCGTGGGCGCGTCCAGGTAAGGCTGGCCGGGTGCCGGCACCTGGGCCAGTGCAGCAGCCGCCACCGCCAGGGCCGCCGCGGCAGCGAGCGCGGTCAGGGCGAGCCGGCGCTGGCCGGCAGTCGGGCGGGAATCGTGGAGCTGAACGGAATCGGGCATGGACTCAAGGGGGAAAGCCAATGGCGGCGCGCCATCCTATTGTCACAATACATTGCCGGGAGCGGTGGCGGCATGGCCGGGCCGTCGCACTTTGTAAGCTTGTATTTCGCCATGCGGCAAGGGCGCGCGCGGTGCGGACGGGCACGAGGCAGGCGCGGAGCGGGCAGGCGGGCAGATGGCGCTTGCCAGGGGGTGCGCAAGGGCGCGGCAGCCGTCAAAGGTGGAAACAACTCTTGGGCAGTCCGGCCGGCGCGCGCGGCCGGTCGGCGGCTAGCCGCCTTGCTGCTGGCGCAGCAGTTCGGTCAGCCGGTCGGCCGGCATCGGCCGCCCGTACAGGTAGCCCTGGGCCTCGTGGCAGTCGTTGGCCAGCAGGAAGTCGCGCTGCTCGGTGGTCTCTACACCCTCGGCGACTACGCCAATGTGCAGGCTCTTGCCCACGTTGATCACCGAGCGGACGATCGCGGCGTCGACCGGATCCTGGGTGACATTGCGGATAAAGGACTGGTCGATCTTGAGCCGGTCCACCGGGAACGACTTGAGGAAGCTCAGCGACGCATAGCCGGTGCCGAAATCGTCGCAAGTCAACGTCACGCCGTCGCGGCGCAGCGCCTGCAACTGATCCGAAACTTCGTCGCCCTGCTGCAGCGCGATGGTCTCGGTAATCTCGATCTCCAGGCAATCCGGCGCCAGCTCCAGCGCGCGCAGCACGTGGCGCACCTCGGTCAGAAGACGGCTTTCGGACAGCTGCGCGGCAAACAGGTTGATGGCGACGCGCGGCGGCTGAGGGAACGCCAGCGACCACGCGCGCGCCTGCGCGCACGCTGTCTGCAGCAGCCACATCCCGACGTCGCTGGCAATGCTGCTGGCAGCCAGCGCATCGATAAACAGTGCCGGCACGACCAGGCCGCGGGTCGGATGACGCCAGCGCATCAGCGCCTCGGCGCCGCGGATGCGGCCGTCGCGCAGGTCCACCTGCGGCTGGTACAGCAGCTCGAACTGGCGCTGCGCGTAGGCTTCGTGCAGGGCCTGGACCAGCGACAGGCGCGTGGTCACGTCCGAGCGCATCTGCGGCTTGAAGAAGCGGATGGTGCGGCCGCCGTCGTGCTTGGCACGGGCCAGCGCCAGGCTGGCGGCGGCCAGTACGTCGGAGCCCAGTTCGCCGGCGGCGGGGACCACGCATGCGCCAATGCTGGCCAGCACATGGTGGCGGTGCCCGGCGTGCTCATGCGGGGAAGACAGCATTGACAGGATCGCCGCGCCGACATGCCGGACCAGCGTGGGATCGGAAATGGAAGGCAGCAGCACGCCGAACTCATCGCTGCCGACGCGCCCGATGGCGGCATCGCGCGGCGATGCATCGCGCAGGCGCCGGGACACACGCTGCAGGATGACGTCGCCCTCGGCATGCCCGTGCATATCGTTGAAGGCACGGAAATCGTCAATGCCGATCAGCAGCAATGCGCAGCGGGGCACCGCCTCAGCCTGCAGGCGCGCCTCCAGCCGCTTCAGAAAACCCTGGCGATTGTCAACGCCGGTCAGCGGATCGAGATCCGAGCCTGGCGAGGCGCCAGCCGCCTTCGCGCCGGACTTGGCCACCATCCCTGCCCCATCTGTAATTGTCGACATTGTTACCCGCTAGCAATTTAGCAAGTGTGACGAAAACTTGGAAAAAATCAAGAAGTTCCCGCCGGCTGCCGTAACCCCAATGCGGCGGCGCAACGCTGGCGAGTCCGGCGCGCCGTGCGCGTTGAATCGGCGTCCGGCTTACAGTACCCTACCGCGCTCCCGGGGCGTGCCGGCCGCCACGCCGCCGGATAGCCGCCCTTGACGCAGCGATGCGGGCAATGGCGCTCCGAGGCGCTTGCGCTCCGTAGCCGCTGCTCCTCCCTGAACAAGAACATGACCGGGACCTTCACCGTGAACGCTTGGACCATCCGCAACCGAATCCTGGCCAGCTTTTCCATGATCCTGCTGGTCATGGCCTTGATGGGCGTGGTCGCCTATACACGGATGAACGCGATCGAGCGCGAAACCTCGCTGATGCTGCGTGACGCGCTGCCGGGGCTGAACTACAGCACCGGCATTCGCGGTGTCTGGGGCGAACGCTACGTGCTTGCCTGGCAGACCATCAATGCCTCGAACGACGCCGAGCGTCGCAGTTTCCAGCAGCAGGGCCAGGATGCGGTCACGCGCCTGGACAAGCTGGAGCAGCAGTACGAGGCCTCGATCACGCGCAGCGAGGACCGCGTCGCCTTCCAGGCCTACCGCGACTTGCGCGCCCAGTATGAACAGGCCGCACAGGTGCTGGCCCAGCCCGGCGACTGGAACGGCGCGGCCGCGATAGCGGCGCTGCGCGGCAACGTGCATGATCGCTGGATCGCCGCGCGCAAGGCGGCCCAGCACCTGGTCGACGACAACAGCGCGGTCAATGCGCGCGCCGCGCGCGGCATCGACGACGCCGTCAACGCCGCCAAGATCGGCATCCAGGCCGCGCTGGTCGTCGCGCTGGTTGCGGCCGTGGTGTGCGGCTATCTGCTGCTGCGCGCGATCACCGTGCCGATGCAGTCGATCGTCGGCCTGCTCGCCGGCATCCGCGGCGGCGACCTGCGCCTGCGCATGGCGCTGCGCCGCAAGGACGAATTCCAGGAGGTCGAGGAAGGCTTCAACCAGATGACCGGCGAACTGACCTCGCTGGTGGGCCAGGCGCAGCGCACCGCGATCCAGGTCACCACCTCGGTCAACGAGATCGCCGCCACCGCGCGCCAGCAGCAGGCCACCGCCACCGAGACCGCCGCCACCACCACGCAGATCGGCGCCACCTCGCGCGAGATCTCGGCCACCGCGCGCGACCTGGTGCGCACCATCCATGAAGTGTCCAGCGCCGCCGAGCAGGCCGCCGGGCTGGCTGGCACCGGACAGGTGGGCCTGTCGCGCATGGAAGGCACCATGCAGCACGTGATGGAAGCCGCCGGCTCGGTCAACGGCAAGCTCGCCACGCTGAACGAGAAGGCCGGCAATATCAACCAGGTGGTGACCACCATCGCCAAGGTGGCCGACCAGACCAACCTGCTGTCGCTCAATGCCGCGATCGAAGCCGAGAAGGCCGGCGAGTACGGCCGCGGCTTCTCGGTGGTGGCTACCGAGATCCGCCGCCTGGCCGACCAGACCGCGGTGGCCACCTACGACATCGAGCAGATGGTGCGCGAGATCCAGTCGGCCGTTGCCGCCGGTGTGATGGGCATGGACAAGTTCTCGGAGGAAGTGCGCCGCGGCATGTCGGAGGTGACGCAGGTGGGCGACCAGCTGTCGCAGATCATCGCGCAGGTGCAATCGCTGGCGCCGCGCGTGGTGATGGTCAGCGAGGGCATGCAGGCGCAGGCCGGCGGCGCCGAGCAGATCAACCAGGCGCTGATGCAGCTGTCGGAAGCCGCCCAGCAGACGGTCGAATCGCTGCGCCAGTCAGGCCAGGCCATCGACGAGCTGACGCTGGTCGCCAACGACCTGCGCAGCGGCGTCTCGCGCTTCAAGGTCTAGGCGGCCGCGACGAACGGCCGCGCTGCCTTTGCCATGCTGCCTTTGCCATGCTTCGCCTCGCGCCCATGAAGCTCTTCCTGCTGTTCCGCCTTGGCGCCGACCACTACGCCCTGGATACAGCCGAGGTCGCCGAGGTGCTGCCGCTGACGCGCCTGAAGCAGGTGCCCGGCGCGCCCGCCTGGGTGGCCGGCATGATGGAGCGCCGCGGCCAGCCGGTGCCGGTGATAGACCTGCCGGCGCTGGCGACCGGCGTGCCGGCGGCGCTGCGCACCAGCACGCGCACGGTGCTGGTCCACTACCGCCATCGCGGCACCGCGCCGCCGCGGCTGCTCGGCCTGCGGCTTGAGTCCGCCACGCAAGTGCTGCGCTGCCCAGCCGAATCCTTCGTCGATGGCGGCATCGCGGGCGCCAGTCCTCGCTACCTGGGGCCAGTGCGCCATGACGCGCGAGGTCTGGTGCAGTGGGTGCGCATCGACGCCCTGCTGCCAGACGAAATCCATGCGATGCTGTTCGCCGACACGTCCGGAGACCCCGCATGAGCACTGCCACGCACATCGAGGCCCTGCTCAAGGCCCGCATCGGCCTGGACGCCGACGCCATCGGCAGCGGCGCGGTGGAGCGCGCGGTGCGCGAGCGCAGCCAGGCGGTGCAGGCGGCGGATACGCAGGCGTACTGGAACCTGCTGCATGGCACCGCCGGCGAGTTCCAGGCGCTGATCGAGGCGGTGGTGGTGCCCGAGACCTGGTTCTTCCGGCATCGCGAGGCGCTGCTGGCGCTGGGCCGCTTTGCCGCCGAGCGCGCCTTCGCCGACGGCACGCGCACGCTGCGCGTGCTGAGCCTGCCCTGCTCCACCGGCGAAGAGCCCTATTCGATCGCCATGGCCCTGCTCGATGCCGGAGTGCCGGCGGCGCGCTTCCGCATCGACGCTGTCGACATCAGCGCCCGTGCGCTGGCGCGCGCGCGCCAGGGCGAGTACGGCGCCAATGCCTTCCGCGGCGGCTCGCTGGATTTCCGCGAGCGCTATTTCACGGCCGGCCCCGCCGGCTACGCGCTGGACCCGCGTGTGCGTGCACAGGTGCGGCTGCTGCAGGGCAACCTGGTCGACCCCAACCTGCTCGCCGGCGAACCACCCTATGACTTCGTGTTCTGCCGCAACCTGCTGATCTATTTCGATGCGCGCGACCAGCGGCGCGCGGTGCAGACGCTGGCGCGGCTGACGATGGCCGACGGCCTGCTTTTCGTCGGCCCTGCCGAGGCCAGCCTGCTGAGCGCGCAGGGGCTGGCGCCGGTCGGCTTGCCGCTGACCTTTGCCTTCCGCAAACCCTCGCCGCGCGCCACACCGTCCGCTATCGCGCACCCGCCGCAGATGGCAAGGATGGCTGCGCCACCGCGCCTGCCACGCTCGCCGGTGCCGGCCAGGCCCGCGCCGGTGCGGCCAACCCCCGCGGCCGGCGCGCCGGCCGCCCCCGTCCTGCCTGGCAGTGCGCATGCCACCGAACTGGCACGCATTGCCGGCATGGCCGACCGTGGCGAACTGGAGGCCGCTGCCGCCGCCTGCCAGGCGCTGCTTGACCGCATCGGCACCGATGCCGGCGCCGCCGGCGCCTGGTGCATGCATGGCGTGCTGCACGACGCCGCGGGCCGCACCGCCCAGGCGCACGCCGCCTACCGCAAGGCGTTGTACCTGGATCCGGCGCACCAGGAAAGCCTCTACCACCTGGCCGCGCTGCTCGACACCGAAGGCGACCACGACGGCGCCATGCGCCTGCGCCAGCGCGCGCAACGCCACACCCGCAAGCACCATGGCTGAACCGCAACGCATCTTCGGCGGAAACTCCGCGGCCACCGTGGCGGTGGATGATTGCTGGCGCCGCATCGGCGTGCGCGGCGACGGCTCCTGCCCGGCGCTGGCCCAGCATGCGCACTGCCGCAATTGTCCGACGTACGCTCAAGCCGCGGCCATGCTGCTGGATGCGCAGCAGCTGGACCAGCTCGCTGATGCACTGCCCGACGCGGCAACCTTCGCCATGGAAGCCGACGACCCGTTTGCCGGGCACGGCACGGCGCTGTCGTGCCTGGTCTTCCGCATCGGCGAAGAATGGCTGGCGCTGCCGACCGCGGCACTGGGCGAAGTCACCGCACCGTGTCCGGTGCATTCGCTGCCGCACCGCCGCGATGCTGCCGTGCTGGGCCTGGCGGCCGTGCGCGGCAACCTGCTGGTGTGCCTGTCGCTGGCACGGCTGTTCGGCACTGGCAGCGCCACGCCCGCCATCGGCAACGCCGACGAGGCCGCAGGCAACCGCTTCCTGATCCTCGGGCAGGGCCGCGCCGCGCTCGCGCTGCCGGTGGCCGAGGTTTCCGGCATGGTGCGGGTACCCGGACCCGCGCTGCAGCCGCTGCCGGCCACGCTGGGGCGCGCGTCGGCACGCTACACGCAGGCTCTGTTCCTGGACCATGGCCGCAGCATCGGCCTGCTCGACGCAGCCCTGCTGCGCCAGGCACTGGCACGGAGCCTTGCATGAACCCCGAACAGTTGCGCGACGCCTCGCTGCTCGAGCTGTTCGCGCTCGAGGCCGAATCGCAGGCCGAAATCCTCAACGCCGGGCTGCTGGCGCTGGAGCGCAACCCGGCCGCCGCCGAGCACCTGGAGGCGTGCATGCGCGCGGCGCATTCGCTCAAGGGCGCGGCGCGCATCGTCGGGCTCGACGCCGCGGTGCGCATGGCGCACGCGATGGAAGACTGCCTGGTCGCCGCGCAAGGCGGCATGCCGCTGACGGCCGCGCATATCGACGCGCTGCTGCAGGGCACCGACCTGCTGCTGCGCATCGGCCATCCGCCCGGTGGCGACCCGGGCTGGGGTGACGGTGCCGGCCGCGCCGAGATCGATGCGGTGGTGCAGCGGCTGAGCACGCTGGACGGCCGCCTGGCCTTGCCGCCCGTCGCGGTTCCGCCCACCGCGCCCTCGAGGACAGGGCAGGCAGACGATGCGCCCGCGGTACCACCAGCGGCAGCCGCACCCGTCCCGCCGTCCCAGGCAGCGGGGCCACAGCCAACCGTCCCCGGCGACCCGCAGGAGCGCATGCTGCGCGTCAACGCCGATGCCCTGGACCAACTGCTGGCACTGTCCGGCGAGGCCATGGTCGAATCGCACTGGCTGCGGCCATTCGGCCAGTCGCTGCAGAAGGCCAGGCGCCAGCAGGCGCGTGCGCTGCGCGCCGCCGATGCACTGCAGGACGCGCTGCAGGACGCCCTCGCGGCCAACGCCGGCGCGCGCACGGCGCTGGCCGAATTGCGGCAACTGCTCGACGACGGACATGGCGAGCTGTCGCGGCGGGCCGACGAATTCGACCAGTACGACCACCGCGCCACGCGCCTTGCGCGCCGGCTCTATGACAGCGCGCTGGGCTCGCGCATGCGCCCGCTCGCGGATGGCCTGACCGGCTACGCGCGCATGGTCCGAGACCTGGGGCGCACGCTCGGAAAGTCCGTGCACCTGGAGCTGGTCGGCGCCGGCACCCAGGTCGACCGCGACATCCTGGAAGCGCTCGACGCCCCGCTCGCCCACTTGCTGCGCAACGCGGTGGACCACGGCATCGAGCCGCCCGCGGTGCGCCAGGCACAGGGCAAGCCCGCCGAAGGCCGGGTCACGCTGCAGGCCTGCCACAACGCCGGCCGGCTGGTGATCGAGATCTTTGACGACGGCGCGGGCGTTGACGTGGACGCGCTGCGGCGAGCGATCGTGCGGCGCAGCCTGGCCTCGGAAGAGACCGCGGCACGGCTGTCGCAAGCGGAGCTGCTTGATTTCCTGCTGCTGCCCGGCTTCAGCATGCGCGACACGGTGTCAGAGGTGTCCGGCCGCGGCGTCGGTCTGGACGCGGTGCAGGAGATGGTGCGGCACGTGCGCGGCAGCGTGCGCCTGACGCAGCAGCCCGGGCAGGGCCTGCACTTCCACCTCGAGCTGCCGCTGACGCTGTCGGTGGTGCGCACGCTGCTGGTGGAGGTCGCCGGCGAGGCCTATGCCTTCCCGCTCGGGCGTGTGCTGCGCGCCGCCGCGATCGGGCGCGCGCAGATCGAACAGACCGAAGGCCACCAGCATTTCCGCCATGAGGACCGTGCCATTGGCCTGGTCAGCGCGGCGCAGGTGATGCAGCGACCGGAGATCATTGCGCACACGCACGACGACGTGCAGGTAATCATCATCGGCGAGGGCGAGCGCACCTACGGCATCGCGGTCGACCGCATGCTGGGCGAGCGGCTGCTGGTGGTGCAGCCCCTGCCCGCCGCGCTGGGCAAGGTGAAGGACATTGCCGCCGGCAGCCTGACCGACGACGGCACGCCGGTACTGATCTTCGACGTGGAGGACATGCTGCGCTCGGTCGAGAAGCTGGTCTCCGAAGGCCGCATCGAAGGCGTGCGCCACGCCGCCGAAGCCAGCGTGCAATCGCGCGCGCGGCGCGTGCTGGTGATCGACGACTCGCTCACCGTGCGCGAGCTGCAGCGCAAGCTGCTGGCCGGGCGCGGCTACGATGTCGCGGTGGCGGTCGATGGCATGGACGGCTGGAACGTGCTGCGCGCCGAGCCTTTCGACCTGGTCATCACCGATATCGACATGCCGCGCATGGACGGCATCGAACTGGTGCGCAGGATCCGCCATGATGCCGCGCTGCGCCAGCTGCCGGTGATGGTGGTGTCGTACAAGGACCGCGAGCAGGACCGCCAGCGCGGCCTGGAAGCCGGCGCGGACTATTATCTGGCGAAGGGCAGTTTCCACGACGCCGCGCTGCTCGACGCGGTGCAGGACCTGATCGGCGAGGCACGCTCATGAAAATCGGCATCGTCAACGACTCCCCGCTCGCGGTCGCCGCGCTGCGCCGGGCCATCGCGCTGGATCCCGCCTTCGAGCTCGCCTGGGTCGCCGTCGACGGCGAACAGGCCGTGCAGATGGCCGCGGCCCGCACGCCGGACCTGATCCTGATGGACCTGCTGATGCCGGTGATGGATGGCGTCGAAGCCACGCGCCGGATCATGTCGGCCACGCCTTGCGCGATCGTGGTGGTCACCATGGATCTCGGCCGCAATGCCGCGCAGGTGTTCGACGCGATGGGACACGGCGCCATCGACGCGGTCGATACGCCCACGCTGACGGAACCCGATGCACAGCTCGCCGCCGGCCCGCTGCTGCGCAAGATGCGCAATATCGGCCGGCTGCTGGCTGGCCGCGTGGCCCCGCAGCATAAGCTGCAAGCCGCGCCCCGCGCCGTCGCCGCGCCGCGCCTGGTCGCGATCGGCGCCTCCGCCGGCGGCCCGGCTGCGCTGGCGGCGCTGCTGGGCGCGCTGCCGGCCGACTTCGGCGCGGCGGTGGTGGCCGTGCAGCACGTCGACGAGGCCTTCGCCGCCGGCATGGCCGACTGGCTCGATGGCCAGTGCGCGCTGCCGGTGCGCATCGCCCGCGCCGGCGACACGCCGCACGCTGGCGCGGTGCTGCTGGCCGGCACCAATGACCACCTGCGCCTGGCCAGCCCGACGCGCATGGTCTATACGGAACAACCGTGCGACTACTTGTACCGGCCCTCCATCGACGTCTTCTTTGAAAGCGTGGTCGAACACTGGCGCGGCGACGTGGTCGGCGTGCTCCTGACGGGCATGGGCCGCGACGGCGCGCTCGGCCTGAAAGCGATGCGCGACCGCGGCTTCCTGACGATTGCACAGGACCGCGCCACCAGCGCCGTGTACGGCATGCCGAAGGCGGCGGCCGCGCTTGGCGCGGCCGCCGAGATCCTGCCGCTGGGCCGCATCGCCCCGCGGCTGGTGCAGGCGTGCGGGCGCACCGGCCTGGCCGCGCCGCTGCCGTGAGCGCCGCCAGACTGCCAGAATGCGTCCCGGGCCAGTCCCGGGAGCGCAACACCCCAGGATGACAGCATGAATCCCCAAGACCCTGCCCTCGCCTCTAACGCATCGGACTACCCGGTCATGGTGCTGCTGGTCGACGACCAGGCCATGGTCGGCGAAGCGGTGCGCCGTGCGCTGTCCACCGAGCCAGACATCGATTTCCACTATTGCTCGCAGCCCGACGAAGCCGTCGCCGTGGCGCAGCGTACCCGGCCCACGGTGATCCTGCAGGACCTGGTCATGCCGGGTGTCGACGGCCTGACGCTGGTCCGCCACTACCGCGACAACGCCGCCACGCGCGACATCCCGATCATCGTGCTGTCGACCAAGGAAGAGGCCTCGATGAAAAGCGCGGCGTTCGCCGCCGGCGCCAATGACTACCTGGTCAAGCTGCCCGACAGCATCGAGCTGATCGCGCGTATCCGCTACCACTCGCGCTCATACCTGAACCTGCTGCAGCGCGATGAAGCCTACCGCGCGCTGCGGCAAAGCCAGCAGCAGTTGCTCGAGACCAACCTGGAACTGCAGCGCCTGACCAACTCGGACGGCCTCACCGGGCTGTCCAACCGCCGCTACTTCGACGAATATCTCGGCGCGGAATGGCGCCGGGCACAGCGCGAGCAAACGCAGCTGGCGCTGGTGATGATCGATGTCGACGCCTTCAAGGCCTACAACGACACCTACGGCCACGTCGCCGGCGACGACGTGCTGCGGCGCGTGGCCGCCGTGATCAAGGACAATTGCACGCGAGCGTCGGACCTGCCCGCGCGCTTCGGCGGCGAAGAGTTCGCGATGGTGCTGCCGGGCACCTCGCCTGGCGGCGTGCGGCTGCTGGCCGAAAAAGTGCGGCGGGCGGTGCAGGGTCTTGCCATCGCGCACAGCGGCTCGCCCACCAGCGGTTGCGTGACCGTCAGCATCGGCGGCGCGCTGCTGGTGCCGCAGGCCGGCGAGCCGTCGAGCCGGCTGGTGGAAGTCGCCGATGCGGGGCTGTACCAGGCCAAGCGCAACGGGCGCAACCAGGTCATGATGTCGCTGCCTCAGGGATGAGCCCGATCGCGCCAAAACCTTTGCCTTAATGACGGCGTCAATGGCGGCGACACGCCGGTTGCAACAACCGGTTACACAGTAATTGCCGCTGGCCCGCACAAGTCGGCGCGTCTGGCCGGCCGCGGCCAACCTATACCCGGTCACGCTTTGCCATATTTCGGACGCATTGTGGGCACTGTGCCTGTGGGATTCCTCCGACAGGGAATTCGGAGCCGTGCGCCTGTCTCGTACCAACCCTCATACCTATCGTTGCATCACGGCAGCTGCATCCATGGCACGCGCGCTCGCCGCGCCTGCAGCAGAACGCCAACTGGCCACGCTACCGGCAACCCCGCCGCGCGGCATGGGCCAGCTCGTCTCTGATTCCAACGGTAAGAGGTGACCCATGTTCCGATCCAAATCCAGTCTTATCCTCGGCCTCGTGCTGGCCGCAGCGGCAGTCCTGTCGGCCTGCGGTGGCGGCGATGACGGCATCGACGATCGTATCGGCCTGAGCAAGCCGACCGTCCGCGCGATCCATGCGATCACCGGCGGCCCCAACGTCGACATCCTGCAGAACGGCGCGCTGACCAGCTTCACCAACAAGCCGTACAAGTTTGTCTCGACCTACTTCAACGTTGAAACCGGCAACCAGCTGATCTCGTTCAACGCTGCCGGCACGCAGACCGAACTCGGCCGCGCGACCATCGTGGCCGCCACCGGCCACAAGTACACCGTAGTAGCCCTGCCAGGCGCGACTGCTGCCGAAGTGCTGCTGATCGATGATCCGTTCGAAAAGGGCCTGCTGTCGAACAAGGCGCGCGTGCGCACGCTGAACGCTTCGTTCAATGCGCAGAACGTCGATATCTACCTGACCATGCCGGCGATCGACCTCAATTCGGTCGGCCCGAACTTCAGCAACGTGGGGTACAAGCAGGCATCGCCGGCTTCCGGGTCCGACTCGGTCGACATGGACGGCGGCACCTATCGCCTGCGTATTACCACGGCGGGCACCAAGACCGTAATCTTTGATTCGGGCACGCTGACGCTGGAAAATAACGCCGACTGGCTGATCACCACCATTCCGACTGACGGCATCGGCGCGGCCGTGCCGAACAAGATCAAGGTGCTGGTGGCACGCGGCAACGACGAGTCGCAGGCTGGCCTGGAGCTGGTATCGCAATAACGCTGGTATCGCAATAGCGCGACAGGCATGATCCTGACCGTGCCAGATGCACGGGCATACGCCGCAGGCCGGTCCACTGGACCGGCCTGTTTTTCTTTCAGGCGACATTCAGCCGCCAAACCTGTACGCTATCGGCGTGGGACCGCGCTGGTGCGCGCATGTCCGTCGCGGCATGTCGACGCGCTGCTCCCCGCACACAACTATGGGGGATTGCAGATATGGCTATCCAACTCAATCACACCATCGTGTTTTCCCATGACAAGAAGGTGTCGGCCGACTTCCTCTGCGAGATCCTGGGGCGTCCCGCGGCAGTGCCGTTCGGGCCATTTCTCGCCGTCCGGCTCGACAACAACGTCACCCTCGACTTCATGGACGCCGACGGCAATGTTGCCCTGCAGCACTATGCCTTCTTGCTGAGCGACGCCGAGTTCGACCAGAGCTTTGCCCGCATCCGCGAGCGCAAGCTGATGTACTGGGCTGACCCATACCGCCGCCGGCCAGAAGAAGTCAGCACCGACGACGGCGGCCGCCGCATCTATTTCGAGGATCCGAGCAAGCATTTCCTGGAAATCTTTACCAGGGAATGACGCTCAGGCCTGCTCGCCCTCGTCCGGCGCCAACTCGGCCTTCAGCACCGCAAGGTGCGAGATGTACTGCTCCAGTTCGGCACGCCCGCGCTCCGTGATGCAGTAGACACGGCCACTGCCTTCAACCAGTTCGGCCGTGATGGCACGCGCCATCATCAGGCTGCGCAGCACCGGCCGCAGCGAGCGGATGTTCTTGTCGATGCCCCGTTCCCGCAGGCGTTCGACCAGGCTCAGCACCGTCGAAGGACTCGACTGCACGAGCTTAAGGACATAGATACGTGAGAAAAACCGGTCAAGGGTTGGCGGTTTCATGGGCGCTGTCGGTGCACCCGATAGTGCGGGAATCCTGATCATCATGCGCAGCCATGACTGCTGCCGCAGTCGGGCACTCTATTGTCGTGATGTCGGGCCGTGCGGCCCGAGCCAAAGAAAAACGGGGTGCACAGAGGCACCCCGAAACGCTTGCGTTGTCATGCGCCGCCTGGGGTGAACCGTTCCGACGGTGCAGTCCCGGGGAGCACGCGCGGTGCTACTCTTCCTGGAACGCCTCTTCGCGCTTGGCCTTGATCGACGGCAGGGTCACCACCGCCACCAGTGCCGCGGCGGCAATCAGCAGGCCGACTGACAGCGGACGCGTCACGAACACGCTGAAGTCACCACGCGACAGCAGCAGCGAGCGGCGGAAGTTCTCCTCCATCATCGGCCCCAGCACGAAGCCCAGCAGCAGCGGCGCGGGCTCGCACTTGAGCTTCAGGAACAGGTAGCCGATGATGCCGAAGCCGGCAGCCATGAACACATCGAAGGTCTGGTTGTTGACCGAGTAGACGCCGATGCAGCAGAACGTCAGGATGGCCGGGTACAGGAAGCGATACGGCACGGTCAGCAGCTTGACCCAGATGCCGATCATCGGCAGGTTCAGGATGATCAGCATCAGGTTGCCGATCCACATCGAGGCGATCAGGCCCCAGAACAGCGCCGGGTTGCTGGTCATCACCTGCGGGCCGGGCTGGATGTTGTGGATCGTCATCGCGCCCACCATCAGCGCCATCACCGCGTTGGGCGGAATGCCCAGCGTCAGCAGCGGGATGAACGAGGTCTGCGCCGCGGCGTTGTTGGCCGATTCCGGACCCGCCACGCCTTCGATCGCGCCCTTGCCGAACTCGTGCGCAAACCTGGAGGTCTTCTTCTCCAGCGAGTAGGCCGCGAACGAGGCCAGTGCCGCACCGCCGCCCGGCAGGATGCCCAGCGCCGAACCCAGCGCCGTGCCGCGCAGCACCGCGGGGATCATGCGCTTGAAGTCTTCCCTGGTCGGGAACAGGTTGGTGACCTTGTTGGTGAAGGTCTCGCGGGCTTCCTTCTGCTCCAGGTTGGCAATGATTTCAGCGAAGCCGAACATACCCATGGCCAGTGCCACGAAGTCGATACCGTCGGTCAGTTCCGGCACGTCGAACGAGAAGCGAGCGGCGCCCGAGTTCACGTCCGTGCCAATCAGGCCCAGCAGCAGGCCCAGCACGATCATCGAGATCGCCTTGACCAGCGAACCCGAGGCCAGCACCACGGCACCGATCAGGCCGAGCACCATCAGCGAGAAGTACTCGGCAGGGCCGAACTTGAACGCGATTTCCGACAGCGGCGTGGCAAACGCAGCCAGGATCAGCGTGGCCACGCAGCCGGCGAAGAACGAGCCCAGGCCGGCGGTGGCAAGTGCCACCCCCGCTCGTCCTCGTCTTGCCATCTGGTAGCCGTCGATGGTGGTCACCACCGAGGACGATTCACCCGGCAGGTTCACCAGGATGGCGGTGGTCGAGCCGCCGTACTGGGCGCCGTAGTAGATGCCGGCCAGCATGATCAGCGCGGCCACCGGCGGCAGCGTATAGGTGATCGGCAGCAGCATGGCGATGGTAGCCAGCGGCCCCAGGCCCGGCAGCACGCCGATCAGCGTACCCAGCACGCAGCCCAGGAAGGCGTAGGCCAGGTTCTGCAGCGACAGGGCTGTGGAAAAGCCCAGCGCAAGATGGTCAAACAATTCCATGGTGTGCGACTCCTTAGCTTGCCAGGAACGCCGGCCACACCGGCATCTGCAGGTTAATGCCGTAGACGAAGGCACCGAGACTGATCAGCACCAGCACTACGCTGTTGAGCAACGCGCCCTTCCAGCTGAATTCGTGGCTCGCCATCGACGACACCAGCACCAGCACGAACACCGACAGCACCATGCCGAGCGGCTTGAGCAGCAGGCCGAACAGCACGACCGAACCCAGGATCCACAGCAGGGTCTTCAGGTCCCAGCGGGCAAGGTTGTCTTCCTCGCCCTTGGCCGAGAGCGAGCCCAGCAACACTACCGCGCCCAGCACGGCGAGCACCAGGCCCAGCAGGAAGGGGAAATATCCGGGTCCCATCTTTGCCGCCGTTCCCATGGAATAGCCGCGTGCGACCCAGGAAAAGCCAAGACCGACCAGGATAAACATCAGGCCGGAGGCAAAGTCCTTTTGGCTGCGTATGCGCAAAACGATTCTCCTCAAAGTTCATGAAATGCGAGGCCGGGAGGTTGCGCCGGCTCTGACAGCAACGCGGCATGCCAGGGGCCATGTTCCCGACGGTTGGATCGAACCTTAAAGAGGTGATCTTTCAGCGGCCTTTCATTTGTCTTTGTTTACGGGTATTTACCGATGTACCTTGAAATAAGGGGTTTTTGATGGATGAGAAGTTCAAATACATCATGATGTGATGTATTTGTCCGAAGTGCTTTTTTGAATGAGAAATGGTGATCGGCGCAGGCGATATGCGGGTGCTTTTTTCCTGGCGAATAAGACGGCGCGCGCGCTTGCGTCAGGGCAAGGCGCGGCCGTTAAGACGCGCTTGATTGTGCGAGCGCGTGTGCTGGGAGGGAGTGCCAGCGGTGGCAGGATGACAGGTTGATCTTTCGAATGGCTTTCAGGGGGTTGGATTATTTTTTTGCGCTGCGGCTTGGCATCTGGCGGATATTTGATATGCCCGGTTCCGCCCTGAAGGGCGGGTAACTCTTTGTCCGAGCGACAAAGAGTCACCAGAAAGCGCGTTGACTGCCCTGCGGGCGGCCACTCTTATCGTAGTGTCCGGAGGCTCTCGTACGGGGCTGAGCTTCGTTGCGGAGCAGGACTGCCTGCCGCAAGGGTGCACCACGGCGGCGGGATTGACATGCTGGTTGAACGAGCCCAGAAGGTTGGGGGCCCCTGCTGCCGACGTCAACGCAGGAACGCCTACGGCTGCGCTGCGCGCCGGCAACATCTCAGGCCAGGGGTCCCGGGCACAGAACGCGTCGCTGCCCTCGCTTGGCGCTATCGCCGATGAGCCCCAGGCCTGTCCCTTCCCGCCTGTTTGCTCCCCTCTCCCGCTTGCGGGAGAGGGGCCGGGGGTGAGGGCCGCAGGCTCCACGAAGTGAAGCCAGCCAACTTGCCGGCGCCGCGCCAGACCTCGTAAGCGCCAGCCATATCGCCAAGCTGCAGCACAAAACTCGAAGAAACCTCAACGAACCTGCTCAACAACATCCTCACAAGGCGTCCCCATACTCGTATCCGGCGCCTGCCCCACCGCCTCCCCAGGATGCCCGCCAGCCGGAAGAATATGACTACGCCGCCAGCCCCCCGATTGGTAATACCCCACCGCCAGCACCAACGACACTACCGAGCCCACAGGAAAGCTCCACCAGATCGCGTCCGCGCCGATACGCTCGCCAAGCAGCCAGGCAAACGGCAACCTGATCACCCACATCGACAAGAACAAGATCACCAGCGGCGCCATCACGGCGCCTGTAGCGCGCACCGTACCAAAGATCACGATCGTGAAGCCAAACAGAATGAACGACCACAGCACCACCACATTGATATGCTGGGCGATGCCAATCGCAACGCTGTCGTCGCCAAGAAAGATGCCGAGCGAATGCCGGTTGAACAAGTAGATCAGTCCGACCAGCGCCCCCGTCATGGTCACATTGAAAAGCAGCCCCACGCGCGTGATACGCGACACCCGCTGCCACAACCCGGCCCCTACGTTCTGCGCGACCATGGATGAAACGCTGGCGCCCACGGCCAACGCCGGCATCTGCACATACGTCCATAGCTGCGATGCCACCCCATAGGCCGCCGTCGTCTGCGACCCGTAAGCATTGACCAGCGCCATCATCACGATCGCGGACGACGAGATCACCACCATCTGCAACCCCATCGGCAGTCCCTTCATCACCAGCGCACGCAGGATCGCCGGATCCGGGCGCAGCAGCGCAAGCTGGCTGCGATGCAGCAGCAGGAAATGGCGACGCCGATAGAGCAGCACCATCATCGCCGCCAGGCTGGCCAGCTGCGCGATCAACGTCGCCAGCGCAGAACCGGCAATGCCCATCGCCGGCACCGGCCCGACACCGAAGATCAGCACCGGGTTAAGCACCACATCCAGCACCACCGACAACAACATGAACCAGAAGGGCGTACGCGAATCGCCCGCGCCGCGCAGCGTCATCATCACGAAGTTGTAGAAATACATGAACGGCAGCGCCAGGAAGATGATGCGCAGGTAGCTCACCGCCAGCGGCGCGGCATCTTCCGGCGTATGCATCGCTGCCAGGATGTCGGGTGTATAGACAAAGCCGAGCACCGACGCCAGCGCCGACAGCGCGACAAAGAACGTAGTGCTGGTCCCGACCACGCGCCGCGCCTCGTCCAGGTCGCGCGCGCCCACGGCCTGGCCGATCATGATGGTGTTGGCCATGCTGATGCCGAATACCACGCCCAGCAGGAAGAACAGGATGATGTTGGCGTTGGAGGTCGCCGTCAGCGCGGCTTCCCCGAGGTAGTGTCCGACCCAGACCGAATTGATCGAGGCGTTCAGCGATTGCAGGATATTGCTGCCGAGCACCGGCAGCGAGAACAGCAGCAGCGTACGGCCGATCGGGCCGGTGGTCAGTCTGGCATCTGGCTTCATCAGGGGCATGGCGCGTGGCTGCGGCGGCCTGCGCCTCGCCCCGGCGCCCAGGTGGCGTTGGATGGCAATCGGGAATCGGGCCAGTCTATCGCTGCGGAGCAGGCGTCACAAGCGTGTGCGGCGCGGCGTTGCCCCGTAATTTTTACCTGAATGAGTTATTCCGGGCCGATGCTGCTCCGCGGCATACTCCGCGCGGGGCAGCGCCACGCCGGCGCACCACGGATCGGCCCGCAGAGGCCCGCCTTTCGCCCCTGGCAGTTTGCTCTCCCGCAATTCAGTCCGGCAGCAAACGCCGCGTACCGGCGTACGCGCGCGCTCTCAGTCGCGGTACCTTCGAGGAGGTATGGTCATGTTCGTCGGTTTCCAGCCCGTTCCCGGCACCGTGGTGCCATTCGCCTATGACTGGCCCATGGTGGCCCTGTCGTTTCTGATCTCGGTTTGCGGTGCCTACGTGGGGCTGCGCTGGTCGCGGCGTATACGGTTGCCCGACGGGCGGCTGGACGTTGACCGGCTGCTGTGCGCCAGCGTGGCGCTGGGCGGCGGTGCGGTCTGGTCGATGCATTTTATCGGCATGGTCGCGTACCGGACGCCGACGCACCGCGAGTTCGGGCTGTTCATGACGCTGGCTTCGCTGGTCGTCGTCATGCTGCTGGTCGGCGCCGGCCTGGCGCTGGCCTCGCGCCCGCGCGGCAGCCGCACCGACAACGTGGTGAAGGGCGGCGTGCTGACCGGGCTGGGCGTGGTGGCGATGCACTACACCGGCATGGCGGCAATCCGCTCCAATACGCGCTTTGACTGGGACCTGAGCGTGATCGCACTATCGGCGGTGATTGCCGTGGTGGTGTCGGTGGTGGCGCTGTGGCTGGCCACCACCGTGAAGACGCTCGGCAAGCAGCTGGCCGCGGCGGTGGTGATGGGCGTGGCGGTCTGTGGCATGCACTACACCGGCATGTCCGCCGGCACCATGGTCTGCACCAGCCCCACCTATGCGCCCAGCCTGTTCGCCATCGAAGGCGACAGCATCGGCTATGCCGTGTTCGGCCTGACGCTGATCACGCTGCTGGTGATTCTGGTGGTGGAAGCCACCCGCACCGGCGCCACCACTGTCAGCACGGCCGCCCGGCCGCGCGACCTGGCCTGAGTGCCGCGGGCGCAGCCCGCTCCGGCCCGCATCCACCCCTGCCGGCGGCGGGACGGGTGCCGCACTTTCCTCCCTGCCTGCGCCCGCCCCGGGCGCAGCGTCCACTGCATGATCGCCGCAGTCGCGGTAAGCTTGCGTTTTCACTGACGGCCGCGGCTGCGGGGTTGCCCGCCGCCGCGGCCTTGCCTTCGCCCATCGAACGCCACCAAGGAGAATACGCATGTACCAGGATCTCGCCCTCTATATCGACGGTGAATTCATCAAGGGAGGCGACAGGCGCGAGCAGGACGTCATCAATCCGGCCACCGAGGAAGTGCTGGGCAAGCTGCCGCACGCCACCCGCGCCGACCTTGACCGCGCGCTCGCCGCTGCGCAGCGCGCGTTCGAGACGTGGAAGAAATCCTCGCCGCTGGAGCGCGGCAAGATCCTGCGCCGCGTGGGCGAGCTGGCCCGCGAGCGCGCGAAGGAGATCGGCCGCAATATCACGCTGGACCAGGGCAAGCCGCTGGCCGAAGCCATCGGCGAGATCATGGTCTGCGCCGAGCATGCCGACTGGCACGCCGAGGAATGTCGCCGCATCTACGGCCGCGTGATTCCGCCGCGCCAGCCCAATGTGCGGCAGATCGTGGTGCGCGAGCCGATCGGGGTCTGCGCCGCGTTCACGCCGTGGAACTTCCCGTTCAACCAGGCGATCCGCAAGATCGTCGCCGCGGTGGGCGCGGGCTGCACGCTGATCCTGAAGGGTCCGGAGGACTCGCCCAGCGCGGTGGTGGCGCTGGCCCAGCTGTTCCATGATGCCGGCCTGCCGCCGGGCGTACTGAACATCGTCTGGGGCGTGCCCAGCGAAGTCTCGACCTACCTGATCGAGTCGCCGATCGTGCGCAAGATTTCGTTTACCGGCTCGGTGCCGGTGGGCAAGCAGTTGGCCGCGCTGGCCGGCGCGCACATGAAGCGCGTGACCATGGAGCTGGGCGGCCATTCGCCGGTGCTGGTATTCGACGACGCCGACATCGAGCCCGCCGCCGAAATGCTGGCGCGCTTCAAGCTGCGCAATGCCGGCCAGGTGTGCGTGTCGCCGACGCGCTTCTACGTCCAGGAAAAGGCCTACGACAAGTTCCTGGCGCGCTTCACCGAGGTGATCGGCTCCATCAAGGTCGGCAACGGCCTGGAGGATGGCACCCAGATGGGCCCGCTGGCGCATGAGCGCCGCGTGCTGTCGATGGAGCAGTTCCTGGACGATGCCAGCCAGCGCGGCGGCAAGGTGGTGGCCGGCGGCTCGCGCATCAGCGCCCTCGGCAGCGACAAGGGCTATTTCTTCGCGCCGACCGTGGTGACCGACCTGCCCGACGATTCGCGCCTGATGACCGACGAGCCGTTTGGCCCGGTTGCGCCGGTCACGCGCTTCAAGGACACCGCTGAAGTGCTGCGCCGCGCCAACAGCCTGCCCTTTGGCCTGGCCTCGTATGTGTTCACCAACTCGCTCAAGACCGCGACGGAAGTCTCCAACGGGCTGGAAGCGGGCATGGTCAATATCAACCACTTCGGCATGGCGCTGGCCGAAACACCGTTCGGCGGCATCAAGGATTCGGGCATCGGCAGCGAGGGGGGCCTGGAGACGTTCGATGGCTACCTGGTGACCAAGTTCATCACCCAGGCCTGAACGTCCTGCGGGCACAAGGCGGACTGCCGCCGGCTCCCTCCCGGAGCCGGCGGCGCCTCCCCGTCAGCGGAAGAAGCTGCCGCGCGTGAGGAACGTATAGTTCGCTTCTTCCGCCATCAGCCAGACCAGCACCAGCAGGCACAGCGGCGGCACCAGGATGGCGCAGATCAGCGCCATGCGCTCCCATGCCATATGCATGAACACCGCCACGATCAGCCCCGCCTTCAGGAACATGAACACCAGGATCAGCGTCCAGCGCAGGTAGCCGGTGACATGGAAATAGTCGACCAGGTAGGACAGCGTCGACAGCACGAACAGCAGCAGCCAGATCTTCAGGTACAGCCCGATGGGGTGCTGCTGGCCGGTGTGCGCGCCGGCATGCCCGGGCTCGTGCCCGGACGGCTGCGTGGGGGTTGCGGGGGTTGCGGGAGTCGATGCCATGGCCGCCCTCACCAGAGATAGAAGAACGCAAAGATAAACACCCAGACCAGGTCAACGAAGTGCCAGTACAGGCCGGCGATCTCGACGATCTGGTAATTGCCGGTGGCTTCGTAGCGCCCGCGCAGCACGCGCGTGGCCACCACCAGCAGGTAGATCACGCCGCACGACACGTGCAGTCCGTGGAAGCCGGTGATCATGAAGAAGGTCGAGCCGAACTGCGCCGCGCCCATCGGGTTGCTCCACGGCCGCACGCCCTCTTCGACGATCAGCTTGGTCCATTCAAAGGCCTGCATGCCGACGAACAGCGCCCCGAACAGCGCCGTCACCAGCATCAGCGTGGCGCACTGGCGGCGCTGGCGCCGGTACGCGAAATTGACCGCCATGGCCATGGTGCCGCTGCTGGTGATCAGCACGAAGGTCATGATGGCGATCAGCAGCAGCGGGATGTCGGCGCCGCCTACGTGCAGCGCGAACACTTCGCTGGGGTTGGGCCATGGCACCGTGGTCGACATCCGCACCGTCATGTAGCCGGTCAGGAAGCAGCTGAAGACGAAGGTGTCGGACAGCAGGAAGATCCACATCATGGCCTTGCCCCACGACACCTTGAAGGCCTGCTGGTCCGATGACCAGTCGGCCAGCATGCCGCGCAGCCCGCCCGACGGCGGCGGTGCCACGGGCGGCGTGGCCGAGGGTGAAGACAGTTGCGTTGACATGCCGCTCTCCTCCTCTTCTGCGTGCATGCCCTAAGCCGTGCCGCAGAGATAACGCACCAGCTCGGGCGTGAGCCAGCCCAGCGCAGCCAGCAATACCGCCCACACGGCGAGCAGGAAATGCCAGTAGCGCGCGCACAGCCGCATGCGCAGCGCGGCGCTGTCGCCGCTGCCTCGCGCTGCCGCCGCGAAGCCCCACCCGATCAGGCCGCCCAGCACGTGCAGGCCATGCATGGCGGTCAGCAGGTAGAAGAAGCTGCCTGCCGGATTGCCTGCCGGCATGACCTGCATCGCGCCCAGGGCCTGCCAAGCCCACAGCTGCGAGACCACGAAGGCGGCCGCGCCCAGGCCGCCCAGCCGCAGCGCCAACCGCGCCACGCCCATGCTGCCGCGGCGCGCCGCGCGCGACGCCACCTCCATCGCCACACTGCCGGCGGCCAGCAGTGCCGTCGACAGCCACACCTGCCACGGCAAGGCAATGCGGTGCCAGTCCGGACTGTCCATGCGCAGCGCATAAGCGGTCAGGAACAGCGCAAACAGCGACGTGACCACGCCCATGAACACCCACAGGCCGATGCTTGCCGACGAACGGCGCTGGGGGTGGCGGTGCGCGGCATTCTCGCCTGAGGGATTGCCGCCGAAGTCGTCGCGGCTGACCTTGTAGACGGCGTCGGCGTTCATGCTACGGCTCCGCGGCTGGCATGGGGTTCGGGCTCCGATCCGCCCGCTTCGGGAGGCGCGTTCTGCGCAATGAAGTCCTCGGGCGCGCCCGGCACGCTGTAGGCATAGGCCCAGCGGTACACCACCGGCAGGTGCGGCCCCCAGTTGCCGTGCACCGGTGGCGTCTGCGGCGTCTGCCACTCCAGCGAGGCCGCGCGCCAGGGGTTGCCGTCGGTCTTCTGGCCACGGCGCAGGCTCCACACCATGTTATAGACAAAGAGCAGCTGCGCCGTGGCGACCACGAAGGCCGCCACCGAGATGTACATGTTCATCACGTGCGCGGATTCGGGGATGAAGGCGTAGTTCTCCCATGCGTAGTAGCGCCGCGGCATGCCCAGCACGCCAAGGTAGTGCATCGGGAAAAAGATCGCGTAGGTGCCGATGAAGGTAATCCAGAAATGCACGCGGCCCATGGTGTCGTTGAGCATGCGCCCCGTCACCTTGGGATACCAGTGGTAGATGCCGCCGAACACCACCAGGATCGGCGACACGCCCATCACCATGTGGAAGTGCGCCACCACGAAATACGTGTTCGACAGCGGGATATCCACGCTGACATTGCCCAGGAACAGCCCCGTCAGCCCGCCGATGACAAAGGTGCTGATAAACGCGATGGCAAACAGCATCGGCACCGAGAAATGGATGTCGCCGCGCCATAGCGTGATGACCCAGTTGTAGACCTTGATCGCCGTGGGCACGGCGATGATCAGCGTAGTGGTGGCAAAGAAGAAGCCGAAGTAAGGATTCATGCCGCTGACGAACATGTGGTGCGCCCACACCACCACCGACAGCACGCCGATCGCCAGGATCGCCCACACCATGGTGCGATAGCCGAAGATGCTCTTGCGCGCATGCACGCTGACCAGGTCGGAGACGATACCGAAGGCCGGCAGCGCGACGATATACACCTCGGGGTGGCCGAAAAACCAGAACAGGTGCTGGAACAGCAGCGGACTGCCGCCCTTGTAGTCGAGCTGCTGGCCCATCGACACCATCGCGGGCATGAAGAAGCTGGTGCCCAGGGTCTTGTCCAGCAGCATCATCACCGCCGATACGAACAGCGCGGGGAATGCCAGCAGCGCAAGGATGGTGGCCATGAAGATGCCCCACACCGACAGCGGCATGCGCAGCAGCGTCATGCCCTCGGTGCGTGCCTGCAGCACCGTGGTGACATAGTTCAGGCCGCCCATCGTCGCCGCCACGATAAAGATCGCCAGCGACACCAGCATCAGGATGATGCCCCAGTCATGCCCCGGTGTGCCGGGCAGGATGGCCTGCGGCGGGTACAGCGTCCAGCCCGCGCCGGTGGGCCCTCCCGGCACGAAGAAGCTGGCCAGCAGCACGATCACCGACAGCAGGTAGACCCAGAAGCTGAGCATGTTGAGGAAGGGGAACACCATGTCGCGCGCCCCCACCATCAGCGGGATCAGGTAGTTGCCGAAGCCGCCGAGGAACAGCGCCGTCAGCAGGTAGATCACCATGATCATGCCGTGCATGGTGACGAACTGGTAATAGCGATTGACGTCAATGAACTCGAAGCGCCCCGGGAAGCCCAGCTGCATCCGCATCAGGTTGGACAGCGCCACGCCCACCAGCCCCACCACGATCGCCACGATGGTGTACTGCACGGCGATCACCTTGTGGTCCTGGCTCCAGACGTAGCGGGTCCAGAAGCTCTGCGGCGCGTGATGGGCGGCATCGTCGGCGTAAGCCATGCGGGTCTCCTCACTTGCGGGGCGGCGCGGGCGCCGCGCCAGGCGGCACGGCCACTGCGGTCGACGTCGTATAGGTGCCGGAGGCAGCGCCCGGCGCCGGCGCGGGTGCCGCCGTGCCGGCCGCGGCGGTCGTGGCCGCGCTGGTGGCGGCAGCGGGCGCGCCCGGCGCGACGTCTTCCGGCGCGGCAGCCCCAGTCCCTGCCGACTTGATATACGCGATCAGCGCCGCAACCTCGTCTTCGCTCATCGGCAGCTTGGGCATGACCGGACCGAAGCCCTTCACCAGGCGCGCGTTCGGGTCCATGATCTCCTTGTGCAGGAAGGCGTCGTCGACCGCCGCGCTGCTGCCGTCGGCAAAGGTTTCGGTCTTGCCGTACAGGCCCTTCCACGTCGGCCCCACGCTCGGGTTGCCGTCGATGCTGTGGCACGCGGTGCAGCCCTTGCTTTGCGCCAGGGCGCGGCCCTTCTCGATCACGCCGGCGTCGCCGGCGGCGCCCGGTGCTGCAGCGGCCATGGCCGCCGGCGGGGCCGCCGCCTTCGCCAGCGCCATGGCAAAGGTCTGCTGCTTCGCCAGCCAGGCTTCATACGCGGCGGGTTCTTCCACCACCACGATGCCGCGCATGTTGTAGTGCCCCACGCCGCACAGCTGCGCGCACAGGATTTCAAAGCGCCCCGTTTGCGTCGGTGTGAACCAGAACGACGTCACCATGCCCGGCACCATGTTCATGCGCGCGCGGAACTGCGGCACGTAGAAATCGTGCAGCACGTCCTTGGAGCGCAGCAGCACTTTCACCGGCTTATTCAGCGGCAGGTGTACCTCGGGCCCCACGATGACGATGTTGTCCTGTCCGCGCGGGTCGTCCGGGTCAAGGCCCAGCGGATTGGAACCGGTGATGAAGCGCGGGTCGGAGGCACCCAGCTCGCCGCTCTTGCCGGGAAAGCGGAACGCCCACGACCATTGCTGGCCAACCACCTCCAGCACCATCGCCTCGCGCGGCGGGCGCACGTAGTCGGCGTAGACGAACAGGCCCGGCGCCAGCAACGCCGCCACGCCAAGGGTGGTGCCGCCGATCAGCCACCACTCGAGCTTGGGGTTTTCCGGCTCGTAAGCGGCGCGGTGACCGGTGCCGCCATTGGGGTGTGGCGCATTGTGACGGTAGCGCCAGACGATATAACCGATGAAGAGGTTGATGACGACGAAGAATATCCCGGTGATGACGAGGGTAATGGTCAGCGTGTCGTCCATCTGCTTCCAGTTGGACGCCAGCGGGGTCGCCCACCACGGGCTCAGGAAATGGAAGAGCACCGAAGCGACGACGATGACGACGAGTGCAATGGCCAACGCCATAACCACCCTCCTCCTCGCGCGCGGCGAGGGATGCGGAAGTCACGCAGGGTTAGATAAGACTAGTGCATGCCGTCAGGTCACTGCAAGGCGACATGCCGAGCCAATGCGTGCCACCAGGCACACGCGACCCGCAGAGAAAAAGCGGCGGCAGGAACCCTCGGTTCCATGCCGCCGCCATGGTCGCGCGCGGACCCGTGTAGTGGCCAAAGCGCGCTGGAAATGTGCATGCGTCTTGCCGTGCCGTTCGGGCACGATCCCCGGGTTAAAAAAATCTCGATTCGGCCGCTGAGCGCTGCGGCTCGGTGCGACACCTCAGTGCGACACGTCCTTGCTTTCCAGCTTCCAGTAGCACGCCGCCGCCGTCATGCCGAAGATCAAGTGGCCGATGAACGTATGCCAGCCACGTACCTCGATAAACCACGGGAACGCGCGCGTCATCACATAGAAGTTGAAAAAGTAGACCACCAGCCCGAACACGGCGCCGGCCAGCATCGCCATGCCGAGGCTCGAGTCCAGCGTGAACGGCGCGATGATCGCCGCCAGGATCATGCCCAACACCGCGCCGAGCACAAAGTGAATCACCAGTGCCGCCGCCACGGTACCGACGGTGAACAGCGACGTCTGCAACTCGTCCGGCCCCATCACGATCGCCGCGATCATGCGCGTGGCCACCCACGGATTGACGCCCGACACCATCGACGACCAGAACAGTTCCAGCACCAGCAGCAGCGCGCCTGCGGCCAGCCCCGACACCGCTGCCGCGGTCCAGTCTGGCAGGCGCCGCACGTAATGGTGCGATCGCATGTGAAGTTCCATAGCCACCTCCGTCTCTCTCGAATCGGCGGGGCATTCGACATGGTTGGGACCGGGCCCCGCGTCTCTGATCAGCATAGGACACGCGCTTCCCGTGAGGTTGCCGGCACGGCGAAAAACACGCCCCGCTTCGTGCGTGGCGCAACGCCTGCAGCGCGGAATGTGCCGGTGCCGATACCTGCGGCGCCCGCCTGCTGTGCGCACTACGGGACAATCCCGATGCGCGCTGCCTTGCGCGCGGCACACACTGCCTATACTGGAATCACAAAAGAGAGAGACAGGAGACCACCATGCACTTCAACGCGCATGATCTTGTATTCCTGATTCCGATGGCGCTGGTAGGCGTGATCGCCATGGGCTCGATCCCGGTGACCGCCAAGTACCTGCGTATCAGTTGCCGGACCATGGGGGCGCTGATCGGCGCGCTGGTCGCGGTACTGGTGCTGGAAGCGTTGCCGATGCTGATCTGAGCCCGTCCCGCAAGGTGTTTCGCTGCATTTGCGAGAGGGAGGGCCGCCATGTCCATCGGCCTGCTTGCCGCCATCATGGCCGCGCTGCTGTTTGTCACCGTTCTGCTGGCACTCTGGCGCTGCAGCTACCCATACCGGATGCGCTACCGGCGTTGCGCCGCGCAATCGCAGCGCACCGGGCTGTGCCGGCCGCCGTTGCGGCGGCATGGCTAGAGGAGCACGTCGGCGCGCAAGGCACGTAAGGCGCCGCTTGCGTTACAGCTCGATCATCGCGAATTCGCCCTTGCCGACGTCGCATTCCGGGCAGCGCCAGTCGTCGGGGATGTCTTCCCAGCGTGTGCCGGGGGCGATGCCGTCCTCGGGCCAGCCTTGCTCTTCGTCGTACACCCAGCCACAGATCACGCACACCCAGGTCTTGTAGGCGACGGCGGCTTCAAGTTGATCCTGCTGCAAAACACACTCCTGATTCGGTCATGACAGATAGCCCGGGCCGAATCATACCGTCTTTTGCCGGCGGCACCGTGACAGGCGCCGCCGGCAACCCGGCTACTGGCGGATCGAGAAGTCCACCCGGTTCGGCGCCCCCTTGTCCTTGATGCCCTCGGCCGTGAGCTTGGGCGCGGTGAGGAATAGCCGGCTCTCCGGCACCTTGCCTTCGCGCTCCAGAGACTGCTTGACCACCAGCGCGCGCTGCTCGGCAAGCCGCTTCAGGTCGGCGTCGGAGACAGTGGCGTTGGCCATCAGCAGCTTCTCCATTTCCTCGGGCGGGAGCGACTTGGCAAAGCCGACGAAATTGCGCGGCTTCTTCATCGAGGTGCGCTTGTAGACCTCTTCCAGGTACTTCGGGTATTCCTGCTTCGAAACCTTGACCTCGGCGCCCTGCTCGCCAGACTCGTCATCGCCAGCCTCGGCGCCGTTCTGCGCGCTGTTGCGAAGGTCGCGCCGCTTCTGTTCGGCCACGCGCGCATCCAGCCACGCGCGACGCGCGCCGGCCTCGTCGGTGGCCGGGTCGATGCGGCCGCTGATTTCCAGCCGCAGCGAAGGCCGGTCGTTCAGCGCCTGGCCGAGCTTGCCGATCTTGTCCTTCGCCGCCGGCGACAGCGTCGACGTGCCGGGCGCGAACTCGACATAGCCGAGTTCTTCGCCACTGCCGCCGAAGGCCGACGCGATCAGCGAAAACGGCGAAGTGATCGCTTTGGTCAGCAGGTTGACGATCACGCGCACGATCACGCCGCCAATGCTGAACTCCGGGTCCGACAGCGAGCCGGAGACCGGCAGGTTCACGTCGATCACGCCATTGCGGTCCTTCAGCAGCGACACCGCCAGCAGCACCGGCAGCTTGGTGGCGTCCGGGCTGTCGACGCGCTCGCCGAAGGTGAGCTGGTCGAGGAACAGGTGGTTACGCGCATCGAGCTTGCCGTTCTCGATCTTGTACGCGACGTCGACGGTCAGCTTGCCCTTGGTGATCGGGTAGCCGGCATACTTGGCCGCGTACGGCGTCAGCCGCGTCAGCTCCACCCCCGAAGCCTTGGCGGCAATGTCCAGGAACAGCTGCTCGCCCAGCGGGTTGAGCTTGCCGCTGATGGTGACCGGCGCGTCGTCGTCGATGCGGCCGTCGAGCACCAGGTCGGCCGGCGCGGGATCGCCCGACGACACCTTGGACACCGAGCCTTTCATGCCGGTCAGGTTGGCTGTGTAGTTCGGCTTGACGAAGAAATCCGAGAAATTGATGTTGCCCTGGTTCACCGACACACCACCGATGCGGATCTGCGGCTTGGGCCCGCCCGGCTTCTGCTCGACCTGCGCGGTGCGCGTGTCGCCGGCCTGCACCGGCGGCGCTGCCGGCGCCGAGGCCGGGTTGGCCTGCGTCAGGCTGGTGGAGGGCGCTGCCTCGCCCTTGGCCGCGCCGCCCGCCATCACGTCCTGCAGGTTCAGGCGGCCGTTGGCGTTCAGGATCACGCGCGCATAGAAATCGGACAGCGCGATATTGCCCAGGCTGACGCGCATCGGCCCCTTGCTCTCGTCCATCGCGAAATCGATGCCCGACACCGCGAGCGAGCGCCAGCGCAGGAAGTCTTCGCCGCTGACGCGGTCGACCGTACGGACGTTGCCGGCCAGCACGTTGCCGGCAAAGTACGCGGCGATCGGCTTGCCGCTGGGGGCATCGACATTGAGCTTGCCCTTGACGGTCAGCGTGCCGCTGCGCAGCGCCGCATTGAGGCGGTCGGCCAGGTACGGCTGCAGTGGCCCCACTTCCACCTGGCGCAGGTCCAGCTGCAGGCGGCTCGCCGGCATGGCGGGCAATACGGTGCCGTCGATGCCGATCACGCCGCGCCGGCCGGATTCGGCATGCAGCTTCACCGGCACCGCCGCCGGCGTCAGCGGCCAGGCAATGGCGCCGGTGCTGAGCTCGATATTGCGGAACTGGTGGATTACCGGGCGGCCGCGGTTGGCTTCGGCCGGCTGGTAGTCCGCCACGCGCGCATTGCCGCCGTCCACGGCGATCTTGCCGATCTTGGCCTGCCAGCCACCTGCTGCGGCACTGCCGCTTCTGCCGCTTCTGCCATTGGTGCCATGGGTGCCATGGGTGCCATGGGTGCCATGGGTGCCATTCGTGGCGTTGGTGGCATTCGTGGCATTCGCAGCGGGGGCCGGTGCCTTGCGCGGCGTGGCGCGCGCCTGCTGGGCCGACTCGCTGGCCCACAGCCGCGCCATTTCGAGCAGTTGGCCGCTGTGGTCGCGCGTGGCCGCGATCTGCGGCTGCGCCAGCGTCACCTGGCTGGTCTCGAAGGTCTGGCGTGCGAGGTCGAGCTGGATATCGTCGAGCACCAGCTTCTCGGCACGCAGCAGCGGCAAGTTGGCGCCTGCACGGTCGGCGTCGGCGCGCTCGCGCGCACGGCGGCTGGCACGCCGCGGGGCCTGCGCCGCCGCTTCCGTCGCGGTGTTGGCGGTGGCGGCGGTGGCGGCGGGCATAGCCGGCATCACTACCGGATCGCGCGTGGCGACATAGAGCGGCGCCAGTTCCACCCGGGATTTTTCCAGCACGAACTGGAATTGCGGCGCGGCCCACGACATGCGGTAGTGCAGCTCGGCATTGACCGCGGTCTCGCCGAACTGGCTGCGCAACTCGCGCGGCCACCATGCGGCGAAACCCTGTGGCCGCAGCCCCGTGGTCTCGAGCGTGCCGGCCAGCGTGCCGTCGCGCAGCAGCAGGTCGCCGGTATGGTGCAGGGTCTGGCCGTCGGCCACGGTCAGGGTGGCGTCGATATGCGCCGGCTTGTCGCCTTCGGTGCCGGCAAAGCCCTTGACCTCGGCGTCGAGCGGGCCGAGCGCCAGCTTGCCCGGGCCCGACGGGGCCAGCGCGTCTTCAAACCCGAAGCTGGCCTGCTTTACCACGATGCGGTCAACCGCATAGCGCCACGGCTGGTCCTTGGGCGCGGGGCCGGCCGGCGCGGCTTGCGCGGAAGAAGCCGAAGGCGGAGCGGCAGGCGCAGACGCCGCCGGGGCCGGCGTTGGAGCCGGGGCTGGCGCCACGCCGTCGGTCGACTTGCTTACCGTCTGCGGCAGGAATGCTGTCGCAAGGTTCAGCGTGCCGTCGGCGCGCCGCACGGCTTGCACCCCCAGCCCTTCGATTTCCACGCTGCGCAGCTGGGCCTGGTGCGCCAGCGGCTCGATCCGGGCGATGTCCAGCGCCAGCCGGCCGCTTTTTACCAGCGGCTGGCCGGCGCGCGTGCGGATATCGGCATCGCGCAGCGCGGCGGTGCCCATCAGCAGCATTTCCTGCGTGTCTTTCTGCTGGCGGAACGCCACCGTCAGGCGCGTATCGAGCTTGCCGGACTTGACCTCGGCATCGCGCAGCGGCGGCGCGAAAGCCATGAAGCGCGTCACGTCGAGCCCGTCGAGGTTCACATTGAGCCGGGTCTGGCGTGAATCGGCGAACGGCAGCACCTCGCCGTCGAGCGCCAGCGGCGTGCCGTTGACCTGGGCGCTCAGTGTCGGCCGCGTGACGATTTCGACGTCGTGCGGCAGGTTAGACAGGAACGGCAGCGTCAGCGTCAGGTGGTCGACCCGCAGGCTGGTGTCGAGCAACTTGTCGTCATAGCTGAAGCTGCTGCCAGTCACGGCAATATTGTTGACCGAGAAGCGCGCAGGCTTGGCATCGGCCGGCTTGGGCGGCATCGCCGCGAATTTTTCCTGGACATCGGCAAAGCTCATGCGGCCGTCGGCGCCGCGCGCCACGCGCACGGCGAGGCGGTCGACGTGCAGGTTGTCCACCACCGGGGCAAGGTGCCAGACCGATGCCAGCGAAGTATTGGCCTCGACCTCGCCCAGCGTCAGCGCGGGCGTCTTGCCGTCGCGCTCGAAAACCGTCAGTTCGGACAGCGTGGCGGCCAACTCGAATGGCCGCACGTGCGCCTTGCCTAGCGTGACCTTGCGCCCCAGCGCTTCAGTCGCGTTCTTTTCGATCAGGTATTTGAGCAGCGGCGGTCCGCCGAAATAGCCCGCCAGCCCGAACACCGCGAGCGTGGCGACCACGCCACCGACAAGGCGGGTTGCCAGCCGGCCGCGCGGTGTAGCGGCCACTGCCTGAATGGATTGCTTGAATTCCATGTCGTCCCAGAAAATCTGACCCCGCATTCCGACGTTACACGCTTCTTTGTGCCCCGGGTTTCACTTTTTCGTCGACATTATGGCAACGGTTTCGGACAAAGCAAAGAAAGTCATCAGAATTGCGGCGTCAACGCCAAAATCGCCGATCTGGTATCTTTACGGCCTTTGCGAATCGGTATGTCAGGGATAATTTTGGGCACAGCTCAATCTCGACCACGAGCGGTTACCTGCACAGCGAGGAGGATGCGCGGCACCGAGCTACGCAGGAGCGGCATCGGATCGGTTCATCGCTTTTTGGAGGGCACCCGACACGTTGCCACATGGGTTGCCACCGCGCGGATGACTGCTGCTGCCACAGGAAACCGCGCTGGATGGTGTCGACCGCAGATCGCGATCCGCTCAAGATTTCTCGCGACAGGCTGCAGGCATCGATCGTGGAAGAGCTGGCCAACCGCTTCCGGCTCGGTGTTTAGCGAGCTCGCGTTGCTGATGGATTTTAACGGATCGCACGGCCGCCGCGGTACTCATGGAGCTGCGCAGTGATCTACGGCTGCAGCCTCCGTATTGGTGGCCCACCGGCGTGTGCGACGCGCTGGTCACCGTTGATGCCTGTGTCGCCCGGTTGGCCCAAGCAGAGGCCCTCAGACTCGGCTCAATAGCCAGGCCGACAGCAAGTCAGCAGCAGTCACCCGTGATGGCGATCACGGTTTTTCCGGGTTGGGGACCCCTGAGGCGGACCTGGCGTCGCCCGCGTCAGCACCTGGCGTACCCAGATGACCTAGAACCGCACCGTCACCGTCCCCAGCCCTTCAATTGCACCGCTGACGCGGCTTCCCGCAGAGGCAAGCAGCAGCCCAGTGCAGGTACCGGTAGTCACCACCTGCCCGGCCTTCAACCCGACGCCGCGCGCCGCGCAGTGGTTGGCCAGCCAGACCAGCAGCGCACCGATGTCCGGGCTCTGGTGCCCGCCAATCGTATGGGCGACGGTCCGCCGGCCAAAACGCAGCGTGGCTTCCAGCGCGCCCAGGTGCAGCCAGTCGCGCGTGAACACCCTTGGGCGTCCCATCACAAGTGCGCCATGGCTGAGCAGGTCTGCCAACTGCGCGTCGCGTCCGGCCCCCAGCCAGTCTTCCAGGCGGCTTTCCACGATTTCAATCGCCGGCACCACATGGGCGAGCGCGGCCTCGATATCGTGGTGCGTGTAGGGCTTGTCGCGCGGCGGCAGGCTGGCGCCGAGCACGAAAGCGACTTCGACCTCGATGCCGCGCAAGCGCCAGCCCGACCCCTGCAGGGCCACGCCATGCGGCAGCAGCCCGGCTGCCGGCAGCGGCGCGCAGGTGGGCTCCTGGCCAGGCCCGCCCGCGCCGACCTTCCAGCCGCCAACTGGGCCGATCCTGGCAAGCGTGGCGTCCTGCACGGCGTAGCTGCCGTCGCGGGCGAGCGCGCCCAACAGCGCCGGATCGACCCGCTCGCCCAGCTCGCGCGCGCCGCAGAGCAGCTGCGCAAGCGCGGCCGGCGTGCCGGGCGCAACGAGGGTCGTCATAGGCCGTCCCCGTCCAGTGGGAATCCAGGCTGAGTCGGGAACGCCTGCTCGAACTGGCGGGCAATGGCCAGCAGCAGCGCGTCTTCGGCCGGTGCGGCCACCAGCTGGATGCCAACTGGCAAACCTTCCGCAAAGCCGCACGGCAGCGCAATCGCGGGCAGCCCGGCTGCATTGGCGAAGGCGGTAAAGACCGCATGGCCACGAGGCCCCACCTCACGGCCCGCAATGACCGGCGGGTGCGTCTGCGCGGCCGGCCATGGCAATGCGGCTGCGGCTGGCGTCAGCAGCAGGTCGTAGCGATCGAACAGTAAGGAGAGCTCGGCGCGCATGCGCTCCACGGCCATCAGCAAGTCAAACAGCTGCACGGCGCGCAGGTCTGCGCCTGCCGACACATTGGCCTGCGCGGCCGTATCGAACGTGCCCGCATCGAGCCGCGGGCAGAACGGCAATTGCCGGCCGCCCTGCTCCACCAGCCACGCCAGGCCGGTCTGCGACAACAGCGACCACTTTTCATTGACCTCTTCGGCCAGCGTAAAAGCTTGCGCGGTTTCCACCGTGTGGCCCAGCGCGCGCAGTCCCTGTGCTGCCTCCTCAGTCCGGCCAGCGATGCACGCATCCACGGGATGGTCGCCAAAGCGCGGCACGTACAGGACGCGGCAGGGCCGCGGCGGCAGCTGCAGCGGCACGTCGGCAAAGCGCCGCGAATCGGGATCGCGCGGGTCGAAATCGCCCAGCGCTTCGGCCATGGCCATCGCGTCGGCCATGCAGCGGGCCAGCGGGCCGACTACCTCATAGCGCATGAATATCTCGGGCAACCCGCCGCCGCGCGGCAGGCGACCGGGCGATGGCTTGAAGCCCACCAGCCCGGTATGCGAGGCTGGGCGCCGGATCGAACCGCCGCCGTCGGTGCCCAGCGCAAGCGGGCTGCAACCGGATGCCACCGCGGCAACGGCGCCGCCGGAGGACCCGCCCGGCGTCAGGGCCGGCTGCCACGGGTTGCCGCTCGTGCCGAAGACCAGGTTGTCGGTATAGCCCTGCATGGCGAACTCAGGCACATTGGTCTTGCCGAAGATCAGCGCCCCGGCGGCGCGCAGGCGCGCCACCGGCAGTTCGTCGCTGTCCGGGACGAAACCCGCCAGCGCGCGGCTGCCCCAATGCGTAGGCATGCCGCGCACGTGCAGGTTGTCCTTGACGGTGATCGGCACGCCGTCGAGCGCGCCAAGCGGCGCGCCGCGGCGCCAGCGCGCGGTGCTCTCCCGCGCCGCCGCCATGGCGCCTTCAACGTCGAGTGCGATCACCGCGTTCAGCACCGGATTGCATTGCGCTGTGCGCGCCAGGCAGGCCTCCAGCGCCTGCTGCGGGGTGAAGCGGCCGGCGGCGTAGCCGTTGGCAAGCTTATGTGCCGGCAGTTTCCAAAGATCGTCCATGGTCATCTCCGCCGCGCCCTGCGTCGTCACTTGAGCCCGATCAGCGGCCCGATGGTCTGCTTCCAGATGGCCGAGCACTGCGGGTAGGACTTGTCGCAGACATCGGTCCAAGTCGGCAGCGAGACCGTGGTCAGGGCATCGCGGACCAGTTGCAGGTCGGCAGCACGCACGGGCACTTCCTTCATGGAGAACTTCTTGCCGGTCTTGCACGGCTCCTTGCCGACGTTGCAGCGTGAAGCATCCTCGAACAGCTCGCGCGAATAGGCCCAGGTATCGCGCTCGAAACGCTGGAAGACCTCGGCCAGGCGCGCCTGCTGCTCGGGCGGCAACGCGTTCCACCGACTGAGCTTGATGGCGTAGGCATTGAGCGCGATTTGGAAGCCGACCGGCATGAAGTACGAAGTGACCTCGGGCCAGCCCGCCGTGTTCGCCGAGCTGGGCCCGGTGATCGCGCAGTCGGTGACGCCGCGCTCGAGTGCCTGCTGGGTCTCGCCAAAAGGTATCGTCACCGGAATGCCGCCAAGCTTCTCGATGAACTTGGCGAGCGACTGGTCATAGACGCGCACCTTCTTGCCCTTCAGGTCGGCCAGGCCGCCGATCTGCGTCTTGCAGAAGACCACCTGCGGCCCGAACGGCCAGATTCCCAGCAACTTGGCGCCGTAGCGTTCCTGCAAGCGCTTGTCGAATGCATTGCGGTACGCGTCCACGGCCTTGGCTGCGGCGCCGTAGTCGGTGCTCAGGCCAACGATATCGGGGCCGAGGAAGAAGGGCTCGTCGCGCGAGACCTGGGCCAGGCGCAGGCTGACGATGTCGAACAGCCCGGAGCGCAGCACGCGCAAGCCGTCTGCATCCTTAATGCCGAGCACATCCATGGGCTTGTAGTCGGCATCGAGCGGCAGCCCGGTATTTTTGGCGAAGTTCTCGAAGAAGGGCTGCTCCTTGTTCTGCTGGATCAGGCCCGTCGCCACGAGGTTGCCCGCTACGCGCAGCTTCGTGTGCTGGGCCGGTTGCGTGGCCTGTGCCTGGGCAGTGCCCGGCAGCAACGTGCCGGCAATGCAGGCAACGTGGGCGGCCGCGATCAGCGCGCCGGCGATTCGTTTGGCTTTCATGGGGAGTTCCTTGCAGTCATTGGCCGAACATCAAGTTGGGCAAGTAGGTGGCAATTGCCGGGAAATGGATCAGCACGGCGGTCATCACCACCATGGCGGCAAAGAACGGCAGCGTGCCCTGGAAGACTTCATTGATCGATCCTTCGCCACGCACGCCCTGGATCACGTAGAGGGTCATGCCGATCGGCGGGCTGATCAGCGACATCTCGCACATCAGCACCATGAACACGCCGAAGAACACGGGGTCGATGCCGGCCGCCTGCACAATGGGGAATACCACCGGCACTGTGCCGACCAGCATCGGCATCGTCTCCAGCGCAATACCCAGCACCAGGTAGAGGACCGCCAGCAGCCACAGCAGCACCGCTGGCGACACGTCCACCTGCTTCATCAGGCCGGCCAGCGCCTGCGGCACGCCCAGCATGGACAGCACGAAGTTCAGGTAGAGCGCGGCCACCAGGATCAGCGCCGTCATCGAGGTCAGGCGCAGCGTGGAGCGGAAGCATTCGTGCAGCATGGCGACGCTGAGCTTGCCATAGGCCGCCGCCACCGGCAGGCAAACCAGCACGCCGAGCGCGGCGCTCTCGGTGACCGTGGCCCAGCCGGTGTAGATGCTGCCCATCACCACGGCAAACACCAGCAGCGGACCCGCCAGGTGGCGCGTATTGTTTAACCTGGCGAGCAGCGCGACGCGGGCCTCGCGCGGGCCGCCCGCCTCGGGCTTCCACAGGCAGATCAGCAGGATCGTGGCCAGAAACAGCACCGTCATGATGGCGCCGGGCAGCACGCCCGCGACATACAGCCGCGCCGCCGACGTATTGGTCATCGAACCGTAGATGATGAACGCCACGCCGGGCGGGATCAGGTTGCCCAGGCTCGCGCCGGCGGCGATCGAGCCCAGCACCATGCGCTGGTCGTAGCCGCGGTTGCGAAAGGAAGGCAGCGCGACCGTGGAGATGGTGGCGGCAGTGGCCACCGAGGAGCCGGACACCGCAGAGAACAACGCCGAGGCGCCGATATTGGTATGCAACAGACCGCCCGGCAGCCGGTTCAGCCAGTCGCCAAGGGACTGATACATCTTGTCCGTGGCGCCGCCGCGCATCAGGATCTCCCCGAGCAGGATATACAGCGGGATCGACAGTAACAGGTAGTCTTCGCCGGCGGCCCACAGCTGTTCGCCGACCGCATCGATGGCGGGCATGCCGAAATGGAGCAGCGCCCCGACCACGCCCACCACCAGCATGCTGCTGGCCACATGGAAGCCGAGAAACATCAGCCCCATCATCAGGAACAGCCCGATCAGAATTTCCATGGCGCCGATCATGCTGCGACTCCTTCACTCTTGCCTCCAGCCTTGTCCTGGCCCGTGGCGGCAGCTCCGGGCGGCGCGGTGGCGACGCGGATATCCGCCTCCGCCTCAATCTCCTCGGCCAGGGTCTGGGGCCCGAACTGGCTGTTCAGCCGGACCCAATCGCGCCGCACCAGCAGTTGCAAGGCGTGCCATGCCGCGCTGGCTGCCACCAGGGCAAACAGGGCGTAGCCGGCCAGCCACAGCGCCTGGGGCATCCACAGGGGCGTGGCCAGCGGCGTGGACGCAGTGCTGTGCAGGTCGATGGTGTCCGCCAGCACGTGGCCGCCGCGCCAGACGCAAAGTCCGACCATGGCGGTCAGGCTCAGCATCGCCAGCAGGTTCAGCACCGCCTGCACCTTGACGGGAAAGCGCGTCATCAGGAAGTCCACACGGGTATGGCCGCGCGTGACCAGTGTGTAGGCAAATCCGAATGCGCCGAGGATGGCGTAGGTATAGCCACCGATCTCATCGATGCCCTGCAGGCTGAAGCCGCCCAGCTTGCGCCCCAGCATTTCGACGCAGGTCGCGACCGACAGCACGATCAGCCACCATCCGCACAGAATGGCGATGCGGTCAATGCCGGCGGTAAGTCGTCGGCTCCAGGGCGTATCGGCGAGTAGTGTCTTCATGATGCGCGGGTGTCGTAGCGTTCCTTACATTGAAGCGCATGACTGAACCCGCGCGGCGGCTTTCCCGCAGGCCGGAAAGTCTTGAATTAATCCTTATGAATCAAGGACTTTCCGGTGCAGCAGCATGGAAATGCATGGGCAAGGCAGGCATTGGCTGCGGGCAGGGCACACTGGTGCAGCGCCCGCCGTAGGCGGCGCTGATCTCCGCGGCAGCCCAGCGCACCCACGCGCCAAGCTCATCGAAGCGTGCGCGCACGATGCGCTGGCTGGACCCCGCCAGCGAGACCGCGGCAAAGGGCCGGCCGTGCTCGTCGTAGACGGCGGCGGCAATGCAGCACAGGCCGACCGCATTCTGTTCGTCGTCCACCGCATAGCCGCGCCGGCGCACTTCGGCCAGCGTCTCGTGCAGGCGCGAGGGACGAGCGATGGTGTTGTTGGTCAGGCGCGGCAGGCCGAAGGTGCGCAGGTATTGCAGCACGTCAGGTTCGCTCTTGGCAGCCAGCACCGCCTGGCCCATGGCGGTGCCATGCAGCGGCGCGCGCTGTCCTGGCCTGGCCAGCGCATGGCTGCCATTGCGGCCCTCCACCTGGCAGGCAAAGACGATCTGCCCTTCACTGGCCACGCCCAGGTTGATGGTCTCGCCGGACAGGGCGCTCAGGCGATGCATCACCGGCAGCGCGAGTTCGCTGATACGCCGCCGGCGGGCAAAAGCAGTGCCCACCGCGAAGCAACGCACCCCGACGTACCATAGACTGCGCTCGCGATCGAACTGGACAAACTGGCGCTGCTCCAGCGTGGTCAGCAGACGATGGACGGTGGATGTCGACAGGCCGCTGCGCGCAGCCAGATCCACTAGCCGGTAACCCTCGTCGTCGTCGGACAGCAGCTCGATCAGCTGGAGCGCACGCGTGAGCGACTGCACCGTGCTGTCGCCGTCCCGGCACTCCCGCCCCTCCCTTGGAGAAGGATCGGCCGTAGCCGCCGGCGCCACTGGCGCGGCACGCACCGCGCCCTCCTTCCTGGCCTCCCTGGCCCTGATCGTGGAGCTTGCCATGTGATTCCCCCTTGCTTGCGTTGCCGCACGCGGAGGCAAGTTCCGGGCCATTGTCCCGGCGGAGACATGGCCCGAGCCCGGCGAGCGCCGTGCGGATTGCCCGCACCGCCGCAGTGCCGCCTGCATGCGCTCCGCCCCAACTCGGCCCGCCCCCCCCACCCGACTTTAGTGCACACAATTTTGTACAAGCCTTTAATCATTAAGGATATCTCGGCCTCCGGCGGGAACACGAAGAGGGAAATCCCTTGTTTCGCTGGCTTGCATCTTGTGGGATGACAGTCGTCGTCGGCATACAAAAGTGGCGCCGAGGCCTGACATCGTTGAGACTGGGAGGTGGTGTTCGGCTAGTTGGCGGGCCCTTGCCGCGCGGGTATCAGCTTCCAACAGCTTGCAGGCACGCGAGGATAGCCGACATCGCGGTTGCAGATCGCTTCTATGGGAATGGTTTGTCAAGTAGAGGCATACCCAGAATACTGGCCAAGGTGATGCGGTGTTGATCTGTGCATTGGGCAAAGCCGGAGCAATCGTGGCAGAGGCCGCGGTTATTGAGCTGTCAGGATTCGTCATGGGGCTTCTTCCGATGATGTGTGCGCCGGAACTGTTTCTGGTAACGCGCTTCAGGACAGCCCGAACGTCTTCCGCAAACTTGCATCGACCGGGCCTGCCGGCATGAAACGGCGCAACTTGCTCAGAAGGAAGGCCTCGCCTTTGGGTGTACGGCGCATCTCCCACGCACCGAGGGCGGCATCGACCACTGTGCTAGCGACGCCATCGGGTTCCGGTGCTTTTTGGACACTTTTCTGGATAGCCTGCGAAACGACGCTGCGCTCGTCGTCGTAGGCGGATAGCTGGGAAGCCGTATGGGGCGCGTTGATATCCAGGCTGGTCTTGATGAATGAAGGTTCGACAAGCACCACACGGATGCCGAACTTGCGCACCTCGTGGTCCAGCGTCTCGGACATTCCCTCCACGGCATGTTTGGACGCCGAATAGAGACTCATGTACGGCGCCGGCAGAAAGCCGAGCACCGAGCTAACGTTGATGATTCTTCCCGACCGTTGCGCGCGCATGTGCGGCAATACGGCTTGCGTGGTGCGCAAGATGCCGAACACATTGGTGTCGAACAGCGCCTGCGCTTCGGCGATCGACGTTTCTTCGGTCGCGCCGAGCAACGTCACGCCGGCACTATTGACCAGCACATCGATGCGCTTGGCCTGCGCGATGACGGTCTGGATTCCCTGCTGAACCGAAGCTTGATCGCGGATATCCATCTCGACCAGTTCAACGCCCGGTATCGACTGCGCTTTCGCCAGGTTGCGCACGGTGCCGAATACCCGGCAGCCCCGCGACGCAAACTTCGCGGCGGTGGCACGGCCGATGCCCGAAGACACACCGGTAACCACGACAACTTTGGAATTGGACATGGCGATTTCTTTCTGTATGGGTGAATTGGAGCTGCGGTAAATCGGTGGTTGCAATCCCTACCGCCGGATGCGCAGCCTTATGCGTGGGCGACTATTTGCTTGCAACGGCGGTCGCTTCGTCGGGCTGCCAGCCACCGCCCAGCGCCTTGAATGCCGCAACGGCGGCGCGCGCCGATTCCGTTTGGGCCTGTGCGCGCGCGTCTGATGCGCGCAACAGGCTTTCGTCGGCTTGCAGGACTTCGATCAGGCTGACGACGCCTTTTTGATACGCGGCAAATGAAGCATTGCGCGCGCGGCCGAGCGAATCCACGCCTTGTGTAAGCACGGCCGCTTGCTGCTCGCGCTTGACCAGGGCAGAAAAGGCGTTTTCCACGTCTTCCGTGGCGCGCAGCACGGCGAGCCGGTACGCGGCCAGCATCTCCGCCTCCTGGCCTTTGGCCTGATCGATTTGCGCGTTGATACGACCGAAATCGAACAAGCGCCAGCGCAGCCCGAGCACGCCGGCAAATTGACTGGCGCCGCTGCTGAACAGACTGCCGGCTCCCACGGATGTGGCGCTGCCGATCAGGCCGCTAAGCGAGAACTTCGGGTAGTACTCGGCAATGGCGACACCGATGCGCGCGTTGGAAGCGGCTAGGCGGCGCTCGGCGACGATAAGGTCGGGGCGGCGTCTCAGCAATTCGCCCGGCGATCCGCTGATCGCAATTTGCGGAGCGGCCGGGATGCCGCCGCCGTCTGCCAGTTCGGTCCGGTGCGTGCCCGGCAGCGAGCCCAGCATCACGTCCAGTGCGTTCATCGCCGCATCGAGGCCGGCCTCGAGCGGTGGGATGGAAGCGCGAACCTGGGCGAGTGCACCTTCGGCCTGCCGGATCTGAAGCTCGGCCGCCAGTCCCTTGCCGTACAGCAGGTTGACGGTGGAGAGCAATGCCTCTTGCGTCTGCACCTGGTGGCGAGCCACCTTCAGGCGTGTCTGCAATCCCCGGATAGTGATGTAGATATCGGCAGTCTGTGCGGCCACGGCCAGGCGTGTGGCGATAGCGCCTGCCTGGGAGGCCTGGTAGTCGGCAAGTGCCGCCTCGCGGCCACGGCGCAGGCCGCCGAATACGTCCAACTCCCAGCTCGCGCTGACATCGGCCTCAAACGCGTTGCCGTAGCGGTCAAAGCCCCGGGCTCGAATTCAAGACCCGGCCCAGCGGCGTTTCGACGGACTGGTAGATCCTTGCGGCCTGGCCCGTGACATTACCGGATGGCAGTAACGCCGCATTTGCGGCACCAAGGCCGGCCCGCGCTTGCGTAACGCGGGCGAATGCCTGGGCGAGGTCCAAATTTTGTTCCAGCGCGACTTGCACGAACCGCGTCAGTTGCGGATCCGCAAATCCAGCCCACCATGCGATCAGATCCGCTCCAGCGGCGGCTGTCCGCTGTTCAACCGCAGTCTGGCCCTGGAATCGCTCGGGAAGCGGGGCATCCGGCTTCACATAGTCGGGTCCGACGGCGCAGCCGGTTGCCAGGCTGGCAATGAAGATGGCGACAAGGGAGTATTTTGGCAACATAAGCGTCTTCCGTCAGGATAGCTGTGACTATAGTACAAAACAGTCACTAGTTGTTTAACTATCGCGACTCGCGTAAGCTGGAGCCCATGAAGACCACTCCCTACCCCGTTCCCGCCCGCGGCCCGGTGGACCATGACGTGCGGGACCAGATCGTTGCCGCAGCGACCGAGCACTTCAGCCGCTACGGCTACGAGAAGACCGCCGTTTCCGATCTGGCCAAGGCCATCGGTTTTTCCAAGGCCTACATCTACAAGTTCTTCGAGTCCAAGCAGGCCATTGGCGAGATGATCTGCGCCAACTGCCTGCGCGAGATCGAGGCCGACGTCAGCGCTGCCCTGGCCGAGGCCGATTCCCCGCCGGAAAAGCTCCGGCGCATGTTCAAAGCCTCGACGGAGGCCAGCCTCCGGCTGTTCTTCCAGGACCGCAAGCTGTACGAGATTGCCGCCTCGGCGGCAACTGAACGCTGGCAAGCGGTGCTCGCCTACGAAGAACACATTCAGAAGGTGCTGCGCGATGTGCTGCAGGAGGGCCGGGAGACCGGAGACTTCGAGCGCAAGACCCCGCTGGACGAAGCCACAATGGCCATCTACCTGGTCATGCGGCCGTACCTCAATCCGTTGCTTTTGCAGCACAGCTTTGACTACACGGAAGGCGCGCCGGCGCTACTCTCCAGCCTCGTGCTCCGAAGTCTTTCACCCTGACGCGCAGATTTTTTCTTTGTGACCATTGACTAAAATGGTCACACGAACCAGAATGAAAGCCAAGATCAGTTTGTTGATGGGGCTTTCATGCTTTCGCATTGCTTTGTTACCGCTACCGTTATCTGTGCGTTGCCGCTCGCGTTGAGCGCTTGCAGCGAAAAGACCCCTGCCGACCCGCGTACCGAGGCGCCTCTGGTGCGTGCCGCGTTGGTTCAGCCAGTCGCTTTCGCATCCCGGTCATTCACGGGGGTTGTCGCAGCCCGGGTGCAGAGCGACCTCGGGTTCCGCGTGCCCGGCAAGGTGCTGGAGCGGCTCGTGGATGCGGGCCAAACCGTGAAGCGCGGGCAACCGCTCATGCGCATCGATCCCGTCGATCTGAAGCTCGCCGCGCAGGCACAACAAGAAGCCGTGAGCGCTGCGCGGGCACGCGCGCAACAGACGGCGGAAGACGAGGCGCGCTACCGCGATCTGCGTGGAACGGGTGCAGTTTCCGCCTCGGCCTATGACCAGGCCAAGGCTGCGGCGGACGCGGCCAAAGCCCAACTGAGCGCGGCGCAAGCGCAGGCTGACGTTGCGCGTAACGCCAGCCGCTACGCAGAACTCGTTGCCGATGGCGACGGCGTGGTCATGGAAACGCTGGCCGAGCCCGGCCAGGTCGTCACCGCCGGGCAGGCTGTGGTGCGTCTGGCCCATGCGGGCCGCCGCGAAGCGGTTGTCCAGTTGCCGGAAACGCTGCGCCCGGCAATCGGGTCTGTCGCCCAGGCCACGCTTTTCGGCAAGGAAAGCGCGGACGTACCTGCCAAGCTGCGGCAACTTTCGGATGCGGCGGATCGGCTCACCCGCACCTTCGAAGCGCGCTATGTGCTGGACGGTGAGCTGGCCAATGCGCCGCTGGGCGCCACGGTGACGATCCAGATTCCTGATCGGCTTGCCACCGCGCAAGGCGATCTGCAAGTACCGCTGGGCGCCGTCTTCGATGCAGGTAAGGGCCCGGGCGTGTGGGTCATCCAGGGGGATCCGGCCAAGGTTTCGTGGCGGTCCGTCACCATCGTGCGCCTCGGTGACGAAGGCGCCCGGGTTGCGGGCCAAATCAAGCAAGGGGACCGGATCGTCGCGCTTGGCGCACAGTTGCTGCGCGAAGGACAGCAAGTCCGCGTGGCGGGTCAAGGTGCCAGTGCGACCGTCGCGGGGGTGCGCCTGTGAGCCAAGGTCGCTTCAACCTGTCGGCACTCGCCGTGCGCGAGCGGGCCGTCACCCTGTTCCTGATCTGCCTGATTTCTCTGGCAGGACTCATTTCTTTCTTCAAGCTGGGCCGTGCCGAAGACCCGGCATTTACGGTCAAGGTGATGACGATCATCACCGCCTGGCCCGGCGCCACCGCGCAGGAAATGCAGGACCAGGTAGCCGAGAAGATCGAAAAGCGCATGCAGGAGTTGCGCTGGTATGACCGTACAGAAACGTACACCCGGCCCGGCCTGGCGTTCACGACGTTGACGTTGCTCGACAGCACGCCGCCATCGGAAGTCCAGGAAGAGTTCTATCAGGCGCGCAAGAAAGTCAGCGATGAGGTAGTCAACCTTCCGCCCGGCGTGATCGGGCCGATGGTCAATGACGAATATGCGGACGTGACCTTTGCGCTGTTCGCACTCAAGGCGCAGGGCGAGCCGCAACGTGTGCTCGTGCGCGACGCGGAGACACTGCGCCAGCGATTGCTGCACGTGCCTGGCGTGAAGAAGGTCAACATCATCGGCGAGCAGTCGGAACGCATCTATGTCGAGTTTTCGCATGATCGGCTAGCGACGCTGGGCGTGAGTCCACAAGACGTGTTTGCGGCGCTCAACAGCCAGAATGCACTGACGGCTGCGGGCTCGGTGGAAACGAAGGGGCCGCAGGTCTTCATCCGCCTGGACGGCGCATTCGACGCGCTGCAGAAGATTCGCGATACGCCGGTTGTGTCGCAGGGGCGCACGCTGAAGCTGTCGGACATTGCCACGGTCAAGCGTGGCTATGAAGACCCCGCCACCTTCATGGTGCGCAGCGGGGGGCAACCTGCCCTGCTGCTGGGCATCGTCATGCGCGAAGGCTGGAACGGGCTGGACCTGGGCCAGGCGCTGGACAAGGAGGTCGGCACCATCAACGCTGAAATGCCGCTCGGCATAAGCTTGACCAAGGTGACGGACCAGGCGGTCAACATCAGCGCCGCAGTCGACGAGTTCATGCTCAAGTTCTTTGCCGCGCTGTTGGTTGTCATGCTGGTGAGCTTCATCAGCATGGGCTGGCGCGCGGGCCTGGTGGTGGCCGCAGCTGTTCCGCTGACACTGGCCGTGGTGTTCGTGGTGATGGCGGCCACAGGCAAGAACTTCGACCGCATCACCCTCGGATCGTTGATCCTGGCGCTGGGCCTGCTGGTGGACGACGCCATCATTGCTATCGAAATGATGGTGGTGAAGATGGAAGAAGGTTACAGCCGCGTCGCCGCTTCGGCCTATGCGTGGAGCCACACCGCGGCGCCCATGCTGTCGGGGACGCTGGTGACGGCTGTCGGCTTCATGCCCAACGGCTTTGCCCGATCCACTGCGGGTGAATACACCAGCAACATGTTCTGGATCGTGGGCATTGCGTTGATTGCGTCCTGGGTGGTTGCGGTGGTGTTCACGCCTTACCTGGGCGTGAAGATGCTGCCCGACTTCAAGAAGGTGGCGGGCGGCCACGATGCGATCTACGACACGCCGCGCTACAACCGCTTCCGTGCGCTGCTTGGGCGCGTGATTGCGCGCAAATGGCTGGTCGCGGGTTCGGTCGTCGGTCTCTTCGCCGTGGCCATCCTGGGCATGACGGTGGTCAAGAAGCAGTTCTTTCCGATCTCGGATCGGCCCGAAGTACTGGTCGAGCTGCAGATGCCCTATGGTACGTCGATCAACCAGACCAGCGCTGCCACGGCCAAGCTGGAAGCGTGGCTGGCCAAACAGAAGGAGGCCGGGATCGTGACGGCTTACGTTGGCCAGGGCGCGCCGCGCTTCTATCTGGCGATGGGACCGGAACTGCCCGATCCGTCGTTCGCCAAGCTCGTGATCCGCACCGATAGCCAGGAAGAGCGTGACGCATTGAAGCAGCGCCTGCGCCAGGCTATTGCCAACGGTCTTGCCCCCGAGGCGCGCGTTCGGGTCACGCAGCTCGTGTTCGGCCCTTATTCGCCGTTCCCGGTTGCCTACCGCGTGACCGGCCCGGATGCGCAGACGTTGCGTCGCATCGCGGCCGATGTCCAGCAGGTGATGGACGCAAGCCCGATGATGCGCACGGTCAATACCGACTGGGGAATGCGCGTACCCGCGCTGCACTTCACCTTGCAGCAGGACCGCCTGCAGGCTGTGGGGCTGACTTCCAGCGCCGTGGCGCAACAGCTGCAATTCCTGCTCAACGGCATTCCGGTGACGTCAGTGCGCGAGGACATCCGCACCGTGCAGGTGACCGCACGCTCGGCCGGCGACATCCGGCTTGATCCCGCAAAGATCGGCGACTTCACGCTGGCAGGCGCCAACGGGCAGCGCATTCCGCTCTCTCAGGTGGGCAAGATCGATGTGCGCATGGAAGAGCCCATCATCCGCCGGCGCGATCGCATGCCGACCATTACGGTGCGAGGCGACATTGCCGATGGCCTGCAACCGCCCGACGTGTCGACAGCGATCAGCAAGCAGCTTCAGCCGATCATCGAGAAACTGCCCGGCGGATACCGCATTGAACAAGCGGGCTCCATCGAAGAATCGGCCAAGGCGACGAAGGCCATGCTGCCGCTGTTTCCGATCATGCTGGCAGTTACCCTGCTGATTCTCATCTTCCAGGTGCGGTCCATTCCGGCGATGGTGATGGTGTTCCTGACCAGCCCGCTTGGCTTGATTGGCGTGGTGCCCACTTTGATTCTGTTCGGGCAGCCGTTTGGCATCAACGCGCTGGTCGGCCTGATTGCGCTATCGGGCATCCTGATGCGCAACACGCTGATCCTGATCGGGCAGATCCAGCACAACAAAGAGGAAGGGTTGGATCCGTTCAGGGCGGTGGTGGAGGCCACCGTCCAGCGGGCGCGGCCTGTGATTCTCACCGCATTGGCCGCCATCCTGGCCTTCATTCCGCTGACCCATTCGGTGTTCTGGGGCGCACTCGCTTACACGCTCATCGGCGGGACGTTTGCCGGGACGGTTTTGACCCTGGTGTTCCTGCCGGCCATGTATTCCATCTGGTTCAGGATCCGGCCCGGCAACGCGGCCGATGCGCAACACGATCGGCAAGCGGCTGCGCAGTCCGCCGGACAATTGCTGCCCGAGTAGTCTCACCGGCAAGGGCAGGTGCCGAGCACATTGCCCTTGATTCACTTCTCTTGTGCCGAAGTCAGCATGAAAGAGACTCCGCCGGGCGTACTGTAAGCGAGGGGCATCAAAGCTCAACAATAGTAGAGCAGAGATATCGGCGCTGAATCGCAAGCTAGCAGCTTTTCCTGACGTAGCTACGCGTGCATCACCAGCACTTCTTTCGTCCCGCCTGCCCATTTCTACCTCTGTTCTCTCCGACTTTGGGCAGGCGGCTTTTACGGCGTGAAGCCGTAGGCTTTAGCCAAGTCGCGCAACTGCGTATTTCATCGTATGCAGCCATTTATCAGCGTCTATCAAACGAGGCGCTGAATCGGGATGATGGTGTTCACCTATTTCAGGAGGACACCGATGACAGAGAAGTCCCCGGAACTGAAAGTCGCCAGCTGGTTCAGGAAGACGTAAGGCACGAGCGTGGCATGTGAAAAGCATCCCCGAACTGCGCGCACAGCCCTGATCACGTCGTCTACTCCTCCGCCATGGCACCAGTGCCATGCAGCCGCTCGACCCTATGATCCGCGGCCTGTTTGGGCAAAGGGGCGTCCGTCCAGCAGAGGCTGGGATCGTGCCAAGAGCCATGTCCTCAGGGCCACACATACTGGACCTTCTCCGCGGCACGATTTTGCGCCTATTATGTCACTTATTACCCTCTACCGCGCCAAATCTGCTTCAATGGACGGCGCAGTTTAAAGAACTGCGCCACAATTGCGCCACCCTTAAGCGAACTGCGCCACGTCCGACATGCCCCCTGCCCACGCCATGCTAGAGAGTATCCGGAAAGCCTCCGCGGGACTAATGCTTACCGAGTTGCTGGCACAGCATCCCGACGTTGCACGGCGGACAGCACAACGCTGGATCAGCCAATGGATCGATGGTCGACAGATCATGGCGATCGGCGAAGGTCGCGCCCGTCGTTATTTCGCTGCGAAAGCGACCGAGTTTGCCGCTGCCTCCCCGGAGGAAGACCGCTTCCCGGGTTACATCCCGCTTTCCGTCGATAGCCGCGACATCGTGGCGTATATCGATCAGCCTCCGGAGGCGCGCAAGCCTGTGGGGTACCAACGCGACTTCCTTGACGCCTATCAGCCCAATGTCACACGGTACCTGTCGGAATCGCTTCGGCGTCAGTTACACAAGATGGGCAAGACGGCGCAGGCTGATGCGCCCGCTGGAACCTACAGCAGGGCCATCCTGAACCGGCTACTGATCGACCTGTCATGGGCATCGAGTCATTTGGAGGGCAACACCTATTCCCGCCTCGACACCCTGGAGCTGATCGAGCACGGGAAGGCGGCGCAAGGCAAGGCGGCCATCGAAACACAGATGATTCTCAACCACAAGACTGCCATCGAACTGCTGGTGGAGAACATCGGTCCGGTGGGTTTCGACCGCTATACCTTGATGAACCTGCATAGCGCCTTGTCGGAAAACCTGTTGCCCAACCCTGCGGATGAAGGCCGTATTCGACAGCACGCCGTAGACATTGGCAGAAGTGTTTATCGCCCCCTGTCAGCAGCACAGCAAATTGAGGAAGCACTAGATGTCCTGCTCGGGAAAGTGAATCAGATTGCCGATCCCTTCGAACAGTCATTCTTCGTGCTGGTGCACCTACCATATCTGCAGCCATTCGCGGACATGAACAAACGAACCTCCCGCCTGGTCGCCAATCTGCCGCTGTTCCGCGAAAACCTTTGTCCGCTCACATTCCTGGATGTACCGGAGCAAGCTTATAGTCGCGCCATCCTCGGCATGTATGAAATGACCCGCGTCGAATTGCTGCGCGATCTCTACGTTTGGGCTTACGAGCGCTCAACGCAAGAGTACCTGGCCATCAAACAGGATCTGGCGGAACCCGATCCGCTACGCCTTGCTTGGCGTGATGTGATCAAACAAACGATCCGTGACGTCGTGCTGCAACCCGATCATGATGCGCTATCCGTGATTCGGCAGGCCGTCATGGCAAGAGTGCAAGAGGCTGATCGTGACAACGTGCAAGGGCTGATTGTAGAAGAACTCCGGCGCCTGCACGAGGGCGTACTGGCCCGATACGGCTTGCGACCCTCGGAGCTCGCAGCTTGGAAGGCATCGCAGTTGGAGGCGCCACCCAACTAATTGCTTGCCACCGCAGCGAGAATTACTGGCCTGGGAAGCCCCCGCTGTGCGGGAAGCATTGCGGGAATTGTGCGAACCGGGGCCAGGGGCGCGCCGAAGGCAACTCGCCGGACGCCGCACCCTGACATCAGGCCGCCGCCGTCATGGCGGCATTGATGAACCGGCCATACTCCCCACGCGCATACAGCAGCGAAGCTGAATCCCCGGCGTCCAGGCGAACATCGGTAACGTCGCCAATCAAGACGAGGTGAGTGCCGGATTCGATGACCTCGGACACGCTGCACTCGAAAACAGCCGTGGCGGAGGACAGCCATGGCGCAGCGCCCGGCCTCACATTCCACTCGCCGACGGCGAACTTCTCCGCCGGGGCCGCACTGGTGGCAAATTTTCCAGCCACCTCGATGTCGTTCGGCGAAAGTATATTGACCGCGAACTGGCGCGACTTCGCGATCGCCTGGGCTGTCCTGCTGCTCCGGTTGAGGCAGCACAGCAGCGAGGGTGGTTCCGCGCAAAGCGAGCATACCGCTGTCGCCGTCAGCCCGACGACTTCGCCCTCGTCGCGGGCGGTGATGACCGTCACGGAAGCGGCGAGTCGTCGCATGCCCTGCTTGAATAGTGCCGCACACATGGTTGAACGCCTCCTTATCCTTGCTGACTACACCCGCTGCCAGCCGAGCCGTGGCGTAGAGCGCCCGTCCCGTACAAATGGCGGCCGCACCACCTTCGCAGCAATGCGATGGCGATACACCTCGACATCCACATACGCGCCGAACGGGATGTCCGGGTCGATCAGTGCCAGGGCGATGGCGATCTGAAGTGTCGGACTATACGTTCCGCTGGTGACCGTTCCGATGACCTCGCCCTGGAGGTTCATCACCGGGCTAGCCGTGCGGGCGACCGCAGCGCTTTGTTCAAATGCCAGCCCGACGAACTGCCGGGTCTGACGACGTGTGCGCAGCGCTGCCTTGCCAACAAACTCCCGCTCCGAGTCAAGATCGACACTCCATCCCAGGCCGACATCGAAGGGTGAGCACCTTGGGTCCATGTCTCGCCCGACCAGTTGCATGCCAGCCTCAAGCCGAAGCGTCTCCCAGGCGTCCAAACCCGCCGGGACGATGCCCGCCGACCGCAGCATGTCCCACACTTGCACGGCATGCTTTGCCAGCATGATCAGCTCGAAGCCATCCTCGCTGGTCTTCCCTGTCCTTGCCAGCATCAGCTCGCCTACGACAGCGTCATGCACGATGATCGAATTGAACGGCTTTACCTGCGCGGCAACCTGGGTGGACGGTATCGCCCGGAATACCGTCTCCCGAGCATTGGGACCATGGACGGCAATCGTTGCCAATGGCTCTACACCTTCCGCGACAAGATCCTGGCGCCGTGCCACCACGGTAACCAGGCTGTCCGTCCCCGCAATTTGCGAGCGGATCCATTCAAGGTTGCCGCTTGCCGTGTGCGCGCTCAGGACGATGCGGAAGTGATCGTCGGCCAGAAAGTAGACAACGAGGTCATCGATCACCCCTCCGTCTCCGTCAAGCATGCACGAATACATTGCTTTGCCTGCCGACTTCAGCCTGGCGACGTCATTGGCGAGAAGCTTGCCAAGAAACGCGCGAACATCCGCGCCATGCAAGTCGACCACGCACGCGTGCGAAAAGTCAAACATGGCGGCGTCCTGCCGCACGGTGTGGTGCTCCTGGATCTGGGAGCCAAAGGCAACCGGCATTTCCCAGCCGCTAACATTAGCCATGCGCGCGCGGCTGGAACGGTGGCATTCGTACAGCGGCGTGCGCAAAAGGTGCGAGGTGTTCTGGCTCATGGGAATCATGGGAATGTCGTAGTCGGTAACAGGCTCGTGCGCTTGCGCACGAAATTCCGGGCGGCACCCGCCCCACGATGGGTATTCATGGCTTCTGCCTCTGGTAGGTTGCGTTGTGCGCTGCGCAGGATTATCCCGGTGGCCGGCGTTCGTGGCTGGGTGCATGGCCGAATTGCGCGCGATACGCCTTGCTGAAATGGCACGGCGAATGGAAGCCGCAGACCGCCGTGACACGCGCAATCGACGCATTGGTCGTACGCAGCATCTCGCGCGCGCGCTTCAGGCGCAGTGTCAGGTAGTAGTGGGTCGGCGACACGTTCAGGTAGAACTTGAACATCCGTTGCAGATGCCGCTGCGACAGCCGCACGAGCCGCGCCAGTTCATCGAGCGACAGCGGTTCCTCGATATTCGCCTCCATCAACCGGACGACCTCGATCAACTCTGCCCGCGAGAGGCCAACCCGCGCATAGACAGGGATCGGCTGCGCATCGCTGGCGCTACGAATCCGCTCGAGTATGAACTGTTCGGAAACCTGCGCCGCAAGTTGCTGGCCGAAGCGCAAGCCAACCAGGTTCAGCATCATGTCGATCGGTGCGGTGCCGCCCGTGCAGGTGAGCCGGTCGCGGTCGATGACGAACAGTTCGTCAGCGAACTTCACCAACGGAAATTCTTCGTGCAGGGCGGACCGGTTCTCCCAATGCACCGCGCAGCGGTATCCGTCCAGCAGCGTGCTCGACATCAGCGCATAGGCGCCCGTACAGATACCGCCTAGCGGCATGTCCTGCCCGGCGAGCTGCGCAAGCATGGTCCGCGTGCCGTCGTCGACGGCCTCGCGGATCCGGATGCCGCCACAGACAATCAACACATCCGGCAGCGCGCAGCGATCCAGCGCACGCGTCGGACGGACCACGATGCCGTTGCTCGCCTGCACCGGCGCGCCGTCGGGCGTATAGATCGACCATGTGTAATGGTCGGCACGCCCGACGTAATTCGCCATGCGCAGCACTTCGACCGCGCTCGAGAATGCGATCATCGAGAACTCGGGCAATGTCAGGAAGCCGAAATGCGCGAGGGCCGACATCGACGCTGGATGGCTCTCGGTTGGCACGGCGTCGGCGGATCTCACGTCGCTCTCCTGGCGAACGGATGACCTGGCCTCAGGCTTGCGCCGTGCTGGCCTTGGCGCAGAACAGTTGCCTGATCCCCGAGAAAAGCGGCGCCTTCGCTGTACCCGGCACACGCCCGAAACTCTCCGTGATGCGGTCGAGGATGATTGCCAGCAGCACCACCGACAGGCCGCTTTCAAAGCCCAGGCCGATGTCGAGCCGCTGGATGCTCGCCAGCACCTCGTTGCCCAGGCCACCCGCGCCCACCATCGAAGCGATGATGACCATCGACAGCGCCATCATGATGGTCTGGTTCACCCCCTGCATGATCGACGGCAGCGCGTTCGGGAACTGCACCTTGTACAGCAGTTGCCACGGCGTGCAGCCGAAAGCATGGCCGGCTTCGACGATTTCCATGTTCACCTGGCGGATGCCGAGGCTCGTCAGGCGCACCGCCGGCGGCATGGCGAAGATGACCGTAGCCAGGATGCCCGGCACGCGGCCGAGCCCGAACAGCATCGCGGCGGGAATCAGGTAGACGAACGCAGGCATGGTCTGCATCAGGTCTAGGACCGGACGCACGGTGGCCGCGACCACCCTGCTCCTGGCCGCCCAGATGCCGAGCGGAACGCCGAGCAGCAGGCTGATGATGGTCGACGACAACGTGAGGCCCAGCGTGATGATGGTCTGGTCCCAGAAGCCGGTCGCGAAGATCACGAACAGCGACGCGCCCGTGAACAGCGCAAAGCGCCAGCCGACGCGCCACAGCCCGATGCCGATGAAGATCGCCACCATCAGCCACATCGGCACGGCCTGCAGGCTGCGCTCGATCAGTTCAGCGAGCCCCCCGATGGCGCGGCCGATGGCATCGAACGTGGCCGCGTCGTGATCGAGGAGGTAATGGACGGACTGGTCGACCCAGCGGCCGAGCGGAAGGAGTTCAGACATGGTTGCCTCGCGAGCGCGTGATTGCTTTCAGGATGACGGCGCGGCTGACCGAGCCGCAATAGCAGCCGTCGTCGTCGACGACCGGCAGCGCATTCGGGTTCGCGACCACGCGCTCGACGACATGGTCGAGCGAAGCGTTGCGCCGGATGCTCTCCACGGGACGCACGCTCTGGGAGGCGTCGCGTGTGACGAAGCCACGAAGCTTGCGCTGCGCATCGAGCACGAAGGCATAGTCTTCGCTGCCGTTCAGGGTCGCGGCGATGTTCGCCGCGTCGAGTCTGGACAGCGTCGGCACGGCGTTGGTCTGCATCAAATCGCCAGCCGTCAGGTAGCGGCTGGTATCGATGCCGTCGAAGAACGTGCGGACGTAGTTGTCGGCCGGGTTGGCAATGATCTCCTGCGGCGTGCCGACCTGGACCAGCCGGCCGCCCTCCATGATCGCGATCCGGCTGCCGATGCGCAGTGCCTCCTCCAGGTCGTGCGACACGAACATGATCGTCCGCCGGCTCTCCTTCTGAAGCTGCAGCAGCACGTTCTGCATCTCCTTGCGCTTGAGCGGGTCGAGCGCGGAGAACGCCTCGTCCATGATCATCAGCGACGGATTGACCGCCAGCGCGCGCGCCAGGCCCACACGCTGCTGCATGCCGCCCGACAGCTCGCGCGGCAGCTTCTGCGCGAACGTCGCCAGTCCGACCTGCTCCAGCACGTCCATGGCGCGGCGCTCGCGCTCCTTCTTGCCGATGCCTGCCACCTCCAGGCCGAACGCGGCATTCGACAGCACCGTGCGCTGCGGCATCAGCGCGAAGGACTGGAACACCATGCTCATGTCCTTGCGGCGCAGAGCGATCAGCTCGCCGCGGCTGACGGCGGCCACGTCTCGGCCGCCGATCAGCACCTTGCCGGCGGTCGGTTCAACCAGCCGGTTGACCAGGCGGATCAACGTTGACTTTCCGGAGCCCGACAGGCCCATCAGCACGAAGATTTCGCCTTCCTTCACGTCGAACGACACGTTGTGCACGCCGACCACATGGCCGGTGCGCCGGAACACTTCATCCTTCGTCGAACCGGCGGCGAGCATGTCGAGCGCCTGTTTAGGGTTGCTGCCAAATACCTTGCACAGACCTTCGACCACGACCTTGGGACTATCCATCGAAACTTCTCCTGGTCCTGTGGGGACTCTTACGTCATGTGGCATGCCAACGCCATTTCCACTCGTCCGGGAAGCGCTGGCGGCGCGTTTCTACCTCTCTCCCTGGAATGCCTGAGCAAACCTTTCCGTCGCTTCGCAACCTGCGTTGTGCGATTCCCTACATAGTTGCCAAGAAACGCCCTTGCCTGCCGACGAATTCCGACAAGTGCTTGCAGAAATGCGACACCGGCAAACGGGGATGGCGATTTTGACGGCGACTGTCCACAAACGACGCATACGATCCGGAATGGGCGCGTACGGGGCGCCGTCCGGCGTGGCGGGTCGATACCAGCCCCGCGGCGCATCGGTTCTATCCGCTGGCCGCGCGGCCTGATCTACTTGCCGCATGGCATGTGCGCGCACGATGCGTCCGCGGCCAGTCAACCACAGAGGAATCGCATGAACGCGCTGTCTCCTTCACAGCAGCACATCCTGACGCTGTCGTGCCCGAGCGCCCCCGGGCAGGTGGCCGCCACCGTCGGCCTGCTCGAGCGCCATCGCTGCTATATCGATGCACTGACCGTCTTCGACGACGACCTGAGCAACCGCTTCTTCCTGCGCTGCGGGTTCCACCCGACGGACGCACAAGGGCTGGATGTCGGCCGGCTGCGTGAGGAATTCACGCCAATTGCGCAACGCTACGGCATGCAGTGGTCGGTTCACGACGCGCACGCCCGCCCCAAGGTGCTGATCATGGTGTCCAGGCTCGAGCATTGCCTGGCGGACCTGTTGTTCCGCTGGCGCATGGGCGAGCTGAAGATGGACATTGTCGGGATCGCCTCGAACCATCCCGACCTCGAGCCGCTCGCGCGCCAGCATGACCTGCCGTTCCGGCACTTCCCGATTACGCCAGAGACCAAGGCCGAGCAGGAAGCGCGCTGGCTGGATCTGTTCGAGTCGAGCGGCGCGGAGCTGGTGATCCTGGCGCGCTACATGCAGGTGCTCTCGGCCGCGACCAGCGCCAGGCTCGCCAACCGCGCGATCAACATCCACCATTCGTTCCTGCCCGGGTTCAAGGGCGCGAAGCCCTATCACCAGGCGCACACGCGCGGCGTCAAGCTTATCGGCGCGACCGCGCATTTCGTCACCGACGATCTCGACGAAGGTCCGATCATCGAGCAGGCCGTCGAGCGCGTCGATCATTCGTACCGGCCTGACCAGCTGCTTGCGGTCGGGCGTGACGTGGAATGCATCACGCTGGCGCGCGCGGTGAAGGCGTTCATCGAGCGGCGGGTGTTCCTGAACGGAGACCGCACAGTCGTGTTCCAGTAAGCGCAACGACGCCGGCCACGATCGCGATGCGATCGTGGCCGGCGTTTTATTGCGTGTAGCGCAGGTGGATGGAACTACTGCGTGAATTTACTGCGCGGCACCCTGCGTGCTTTCCAGCCACGCACTGACGCGATCACCATGCGCGGCGATCCACGCGTCGGCGGCGGCATCCGGCTTCGTTCCATTCTGGATCGCCAGCATCACGCTATCGATCTCGCCCGCCTTCCACTGGAACTTCCTCAGGAAGGCCACGACCGGCTTCGCCTTGGCCTCGAGGCCCGGATTCACGATGTTATCGACGTGCTCGGCCTCGCCGAACACCTTCTTCGGGTCGTCGAGGAAGCGCAGCTTCCACTTGGCGAACATCCAATGGGGCGCCCAGCCGGTGACGACCACCGGCTTGTTCGCGTTCATCGAGCGTGCCAGCTCGACCGTCATCGCGCTGCCGGAGCTGGGCATCAGCGAATAGCCGAGGCCATAGCTCTTGATCGCCTCGGACGCCTTGCGCATCACGCCGGCGCCGGCATCGATGCCGACGATGCGGCCTTCGAACGACGCCTTCTGCGCATTCAGTTCATCGATGCTCTTTACGCTGACCGACGCCGGGACGATCAGTCCGATCCTCGCCTCGGTGAAGTTGGGCCCCAGATTGACCACCTTGGTCTTGAACTGCTCCCAATAGGCGCCCTGCGTAACCGGCAGCCAGGCGGACAGCGTCGCGTCAAGGTCGCCGCGCGCGACGCCCTGCCACATCACACCCGCCGCCACCGGCACGAGCTGCACCGGATACCCCAGCTTCTTCTCGATGATGCGGGCGGCCACGTTGGTGGTGGCGACGCTGTCGTCCCAACCCTCGACGTAGCCGATCTTCAACGTTGGCCTGGTGTCCCCAAGCGCGAGCGCGCTCCATGTCAGCATGACCGATGCAGCGCCAGTGCAGAATAGTTTTCCGAGAAGTTTCATGTCTACCCTCCTTTAATCGGCGCCGAGGCGCTCACCTTCTGCTTACCTTCCGAATACAAAGCGTCGGCCGCCGTGCGCGTCAGACCTCACTTGTCGATCACGAGGTCTGACAGCGGCTTGCTGCAGCACAGCAGCACCATGCCCTGGTCGATCTCGCGCTGGCGGATGCCACCGTTGTGCTTCATGTCGACCTGCCCGCTGACCAGCTTGACCTTGCAGGTTCCGCACATGCCTTGCGTGCAGGACGCAGGCAACCGCACGCCCGACTGCCGCGCCGCGTCCAGCACGTTCTGCCCCGCGCCGCAGGCAATGTCCCGGGCGCTCTTGGCGAAGCTGATGTTGAACCGCGCCGTGTCCGCATGGCCGTTGGCCGCCGATGCGCGGCCCTCGACCGTCTCGACGGCTTCGCCGGGGGCGGGCTCCGCAGTCAAGGTCTCGAAGGAGAAGCTCTCCTCGTGGTAGCGCCTGCGATCGAAGCCGGCTTCGTCGAGCAGCTCGCGCACCGCCTTCATGTAAGGGGCCGGGCCGCAGGTGAAGATCTCGCGCTCCATGAAATCCGGTGCGACCAGCTTCAGCAGCGGCAGAGACAGGAAGCCGGTGACGCCCGGCCAGTTGGTCCGCGCGCCGACCCGCTCGCAGACGAACGCGGTGCGGAAGTTCGACTGGTTCGCCGCGATCAGGTCGAGTTCGCGGGCAAAGATGATGTCGTCCGGCGTGCGCGCGCTGTGCAGGAACACGATGTCGCGGTCCTCGGCAAGATCGTGGTGCGCGCGGCTCATCGACATCAGCGGCGTGATGCCCGAGCCCGCGGACAGGAACAGGTACTTGGGCGCCGGATGCCGCGCACACGTAAACTCGCCGCCCGGCCCGAGCATGCGGATCGGCGTGCCGGGCGTCACGGTGTCGTGCAACCAGTTCGACACCTTGCCACCCGGCACCCGCTTGACCGTGATCGAGACCGTGTGCGGCCGCCCGGGCGAAGACGAGATCGTGTAGCAGCGATTGATCGTCTCGCCATCGATGTCGAGTTCCAGCGTGATGAACTGTCCCGGTTCGAACACAAAGGCGCGCCCCTGAGGTGAACGAAAAAAGAAGCTCTTTACATCGTGCGTTTCCTGGCGAACGTGGCAGCACACGAGCGTCTCCTCGACATCGCTCGTCCAACGCTCGGGAAGCGCGTTCCAGAACGCCGGGCGCGTCACCCGGCTGTCCGCTGATTCGAAATGCACCGCATCGCGCATCATGTCGACCTCCGCTCCTTGCGTCTACGCGCCGATCTGCTCGGCGAGCCGGCGGACATACCAGGCCGAGAACTTCTCGACCAGGCCTTCGGTGAACGGCGAGTAAGGGCCGGGCTCATACGCGCTGCTCGCCGCGCCCCGCTGCGAGTACTCGACCAGCGCGCGATCCTGGTCATTGGTCGCATTCCAGACCGCGGTCAGGTTCTTCACGTCGTAGTCGACGCCCTCGCGCGCATCCTTGTGGACCAGCCATTTGGTGCGCACGAGCGTCTCGCCGGCCGACAATGGGATTACCGAGAACGTGACGATGTGGTCGCTCATGAAGTGATGCCACGAGTTGGGCTGGGTCCAGAAGGAAAGCCCGCCGAGGTCTGCCTGCTCGAAGTTCCCAAGCAACTTCTTCGATGCCACCTTCGCGTCCAGCGTCTGCGATTCGCCGCTGCGGTCGAGCGGCAGGCGCTGCGTGCGGAAGCCGGTGGTCTCCAGCAGCCGCTCAATTTCGGCCGATGGCAGCTTCATCGCTTCCCATTGCGCCGCACGCGTCTCGCAGGTGCGCTCGAACGCTTCCATGCCCTCCGCGTTGGCGGGGGAGCGCTGGTAGCCGAAGCCGTACTCGTACAGCGAGATGGTCAGCTCCGGATGGTTCGCCACGCAGTGGTAGCACTCGCGGTTGTTCTCCATCGTGAGCTTCCAGTTGCCCTGCTCGATGATGTCGACCTGCGCCGCGATCTTCGTGTTCGGCAGGTCGTGCGGCAGCAGGTACGGCTCCATGGCGGCGCGCATCGCCGCGAAGTCCGGCGGCTCCGCGGCCAGGCACACAAAGATCAGCCCCGCAAGGTTTTCCACGTGGACGGACTTCAGGCTGTGCTTGCAGCGGTCGAATTTCTCGCCCATGTGCTCGGCGAACATCAGTTCGCCGCTCAGGTTGTAGGTCCAGCTGTGGTACGGGCAGACGATGTTGCCTACCGTACCCTTGTCTTCGTTGCACAGCCGCGCGCCGCGATGGCGGCACACGTTGTGGTAAGCGCGGACCTGCATGTCGTCGTCGCGCACGATCAGGATCGAATCCTGGCCAAGCTGGACGGTCACGTAGTCACCCGGCTCTGGCACGTCGGGCTCGACCGCCACGTGTATCCAGTGCTGGCGGAAGATTGCCACCATGTCGAGCGCGAAAACCTCATCGCTCAGGTAGAAAGGCGCCTCGAGGCTGTGGCCCGCCTTGCGCCGTTCCACCAGTGCGCGAATGTCTGCCGATACTTTCATCGTTTGCTCCGGATTCCCTGCATTCCTGGTTATTTGCCGACAGACCGGCAACGTCAGTAGTCGATGAGTTGATGCTCGCGCAAATACGCGAGGATGATTTGTGCTTTTTCGACCGAAGTCCCACCGTTTACGACGTTTCCGCCGCGGCTTTCGGTCGTCGTTGCCGACAGCATCCGGGCATGGCCGGACCGCTTTTCGGCAGCCGCCAGCCTGACCGGCTTGCGCTCGACGGCGCCGAGCACCCATGCCGCGGCATCGTTGTCGTCGCATCGCGTTGCCGGCACCGTGCGGATCGCACCGCCGCGCAGGCGCGCGTAGGCGTAGCGCGGCTGCGCGTTCGCGAGCGGGTGCACCGCCACCACCGCGGGCAGCGCCGAATCGACGCGCCGGCGCAGCCCCTTGGGCAGGAACTGCCGCACGGCGACGCGGCCGCCCTCGATATCGACGTCGACGGCAGCGCCCACGAGCGGGCGGCCAAGTACCGCGGCAAGCCGGTACGGCAGCATCCCGGTGTCGTAGGCACCCTCCGCGCGGGTGCCGGTCAGCACGAGGTCGCAGTGCTTCGCATGCGCGGCGAGCACCCGCGCCGCATCTTCACCGGCCGCGCACGCCAGCACCTGGACGTCGCTCGCACCGAGTGCCAGGTAGTCGGCAAGTGCCGGATCCGTGGCATCGCCCGCGTGCAGCACGGCCAGTTCGGCGCCATGCCTTTCCGCCAGGCCGCGGCCCAGTTCCAGCGCAGCGGCGTCGTTGCGGCTGTAGCGCGGTGCGCCGCTGACCGGATGGCGGCCAATGGAGACCAGCACCGCGATGCGTTTCACTTGTCGGGGGGCGTTCATGCTGCGACTCCTGCGAGTTCCCTGGAACGTGCTTCCTCGGGCTGGCCACGCGCGGGGCGGGCGGCCTGCACCGACTCCATCAGCGCGGCGATCGTCGCCTGCGCGTCGCCGACAATGGTCAGGTTGGCGCGCTTGGCGATCGGCGCACTGCCGTCCACGTTGACGGCGATCACGTGACGGCAGTCCTTGATGCCTTGCAGGTGCTGCACCGCGCCCGAGATGCCGAACGCGATGTAGACGCTCGCCTCCACCGTCTTGCCGGTGGCACCGACCTGCTTGTCGCGCGTGAAATGCCCGTTGTCCACCGCCACCCGGCTGGCGGCGACCGCCGCGCCGAAAGCGCCCGCAAGCCGTTCGAACGCGCCGATGTCGGTCACGCCGTTGCCGGCTGCCACGATAAAGTCCGCTTCCTCGAGCGCGACCCGCGCGGCATCGATCTCCTCGATGCCAAGATCGCGGTACGGGTGCGTGCTGCGCCCCTTCGCGCAAAGAAAATCGGGCGACAGACGCTCGCCCGCGCCGGTGAACGGCAGCCTGGCATCGACCGCGCCCGCCGCCAGCAGGATCACATCGGGCAGCGCACGGGTCGCGAACGCGCGCCTGGCGTGCGCATACGTGCCGACGTGGCGCGCATCGATTTCGACCACGTGCGTCGCGACGCTTGCACCGGCCTCGGCCGCCACAGCCGCATACCGGCGGCCGAGATCGCCGTCGCCGGACGCGTTGTCGGGAATGAAGACATGGCGGGCCGACAGCGCCGTGGCGCACGCCTGCAACGCGCGCAGCTCCGCCTCCGGCGCGAAGGTGCGGCGGTCGAACTCCGGCAGAGCGATCAGCTTGTCGGCACCGAGTTCCGCCGCATCGTCCTTCATCTCGCCGAACACCAGCAGCGCGACTTCGGTCTGCGCATCCGCCAGCAGCGCCGCGGCGGCGACCGCCTGGCGCGCATGCTCGTCGAGCGCGCCGCGCTCGCTGTGCGCGGCAACCAGCAGCACATGGCGCGGATCGCTTACCATCCGGCGCGGCTTTACCGCCGCGGCATGTCCGTGCGCGGGCCAGGGCGCCGTGCCTGCGTCGGCGCTGCCGGCTTCGCCGAGCGTAATCCGCATGAGGCCCGCCGCCGTGATGATGAACGGCCGGCGCGGATCGATTCGTTTGATCGTGTCCATCAATTCACTCCAGCGAAGCGGCAACCAGTTCGGCCACGTCGAGCACCTCCGGGCGCGGGCCGACGACGCCCTCGAGCATCGCGGTGCAGTTCGGGCATCCGACCGCGACCACTTCCGCACCCACCGCGCGCGCATCGGCGATGCGGATGTCCGGGATGCGCTGTTTGCCCGGGATGTCGGTCAGCGGCGCGCCACCGCCGCCTCCGCAGCAGCGGCCCTGCATGCCGTGGCGCTCCATCTCGACCACCTGGATGCCAATGGTCTTCAGCAGCTTGCGCGGCGCCTCGGTTTCGCCGTTGTAGCGGCCGAGGTAGCACGGGTCGTGGTAGGTGGTGCGCTTTTCGCGCAGCGCTTCCACGGCCTTGGGCGCGATCAGCCCGCTCGACGCCAGTTCGGCGAGATACGTGGTGTGGTGCTTCACCGTGACACGCAGGCCCAGCGCGCGGTATTCGTTGCGCAGGCTGTGCATCACGTGCGGATCGGCGGTCACGATCTGCTTGAACGACAGCGCGCCGAGGGTGCCGATCAGGTGTTTGGCCAGTTGCTGGAAAGTGGCCTCGTCGCCAAGGCGGCGCGCGACATCGCCGGTGTCGGTTTCCACCTCGCCGAGCACCGCATAATCGACGCCGGCCTTGTTCAGCACCTTGACCAGGGCGCGCAGCGTGCGCTGGTAGCGCATGTCGAAGCCGCCTTCGCCGGCCACGATCAGCACGTCGACCGCCTTGCCCGGCCGCGCGACCGGCGCGTTCAGATCGACCGACCAGTCGTAGCGCGCGGCGTTGTCGTAGCCGCCCATGGTGCCGGTCTCGCGCAGGTTTGCGAGCACTTCGGCCCCTTTGCCCGGCACCGTTCCATGCACGAGAGTCTGGTTGCGGCGCATGTCGACGATGGCATCGACGTGCTCGATCAGCATCGGGCATTCCTGTACGCAGGCGCGGCAGGTGGTGCACGACCACAGCGTCTGCGCCTCGATCAGGCCCGACACGATCGACCCGTTGGGCTCGCCGCGATGCCTGCCGACCGGAATCCCGGGGGTCGGACTGCCCGCATAGGCGGCATCGGTCCCCCCTGCCATGCCGACCACCAGGTCCTGGATCAGCTTCTTCGGGTTGAGCGGCTGGCCGGCGGCGAACGCCGGACACGCCGCCTCGCACTTGCCGCACTGCACGCAGGCGTCGAAGCTCAGCAACTGGTTCCAGCGGAACTCGACCGGCTTCGCGACACCGTATTCCTTGTGCTCAAGGTCGGGCATCTTCAGGGCGGTCGGCGGCGTGGCCGTGCCGCTCCCGGTATACGACTCGGGCGTCGCGGCGAACCGCTCCTGGCGCGGGTGGAAGGCAAGGTGCAGCAGGCCCGCCATCGCATGCTTCATCGGTCCGCCCGTGGCCGCGCCGACCGTCATCGCGAACGCGCCGACGCCGATCAGCACCGCGCACAGCACGGCGAACGCCCCCGACATGACACCGGCCGGCACCAGCGTGTACAGTGCGAGGCCGAGCGCGAACGAGCCGAGCAGCCAGGGCAGCGTATTCCACGGCCCCTTCGACAGGCGCGCCGGCACATCCTTCGCCTTGCGGCGGCGCCAGACGAACACCGCGCCGACCAGCATCGCAAGCGCCGCGACAAGGATGAGCTTGTCGAGCCAGGGCGAGTAGATCGCGAGACCGTAGTTGACGAACACGAGCGCCAGCGCGGCGATCGCGCCGCCCGCGGTGGCCACGTGCGTCTTCGCGATGTACGGATCGCGCGCGACCACGTGGTGCAGGTCGACGAAATAGCGCTTCGGGATCGCAAACAGGTTGGCAATGCCGAACGAGCCGGGCGTGGCCGCCCGTCCGAGCCGCCAGTACGACGCACGCCGCAGCACCGCGAAGGCAAGGCCGGCCACCGACAGCCAGAGCAGGACAGTAATCAGCAAGGACGGATTCATGGTCAGAAGTCCTTCACGAGCCGCAGCGCGTCATAGATCGCGCCGTGGATGTTATGCATCGAGATGCAGTCGCCAACGCGGAACAGCAGGAAGCGGCCGTTGCCGAGCGTCTCCAACAGGCATGGCTGGGGCTCCGACGCAAACAACTTGTGCACGTCGACCTGGCCGCGGTTGACCGATTCCGGCTTGAGCTTCCAGTAGAGCGCGTCGTTCGGCGTCGAGCCATTCTCGATCACGACCTGGTCCACGGCGCGTTCCTCGAGTTCTTCCGTGTACTCGTTGCGCAGCACCGCGATCGTCTTGCCGTCTTCCTCGTAGACGCGGTCGAGCCAGTAGTTCGGGGTATGGATCACGCCCTGCGCGTACAGGCGGCGATAGAAGATCGGGAACGTCGTGCCGCCACAGTCGTCGGCGACCTTCACGTCCGGCGTGACGATCTCGACCTTGGCGCCGCGGCTTGCCAGGTAGTCGGCGACGCCCGCGCCGGCGTGCGTGCTGACGCCGTCGTAGACCAGCACGTTCTGCTTCGCCTCGACCCGGCCGGACAATACATCCCACGAGCTGACCGCGAGGCCTTCGGCGACGCCCCACGCCGGCACCTGGTCGGAGAAGGCACGGCCGCCCGTCGCCAGTACGATGATGTCCGGCTGCTCGGCCATGATGGTCCTGGCGTCGGCTTCGACGCCCAGGCGCCGGTCGACGCCCAGGCGCTTGGTCTCCATGTCGAACCAGCGCACGATGCCGGCCATCTGCTCGCGCTGCGGTGCCTTCGAGGCGAGCATGATCTGGCCGCCTACCTCGGTATTCTTCTCGAACAGCACCACGTCATGGCCGCGCGAGCGTGCGACGCGTGCCGCCTCCAGGCCGGCCGGGCCTGCGCCGACCACGACAACCTTGCGTTTGGGCCCGCGCGATTTCTCGATCACGTGCGGCATCGTCGCCTCGCGCGAGGTGGCCGCATTCTGCACGCACAGCACGTCCAGGCCGTTGTACTGGCGGTCGATACAGTAGTTCGCGCCCACGCATTGCTTGATTTCGTCCTCGCGGCCGTCGCGGATCTTGATGACCATGTGGGGATCCGCCATCTGCGCGCGCGTCATGCCGACCAGGTCGACCATGCCGCTCGCGAGCAGGCGCTCGGCCTGGCCCGCGTCGCGGATGCTCTGCGCATGCATCACCGGGATCTTGACCACCGACTTGATCCCCGCCGCCAGGTGCACGAACGGCTCGGGCGGCAGCGCCATCGGCGGCATGCAGTTGGCCAGCGTATTGTGCGTATCCGCGCCCGATCCGATCACGCCGAGGTAGTCGATCAGCCCCGACTCGGACATGGCCTGCGCAATCTCCTTGAGCTGCTGGTGGTCAAGGCCGTCCTCGTGGAACTCGTCGCCGCACATGCGCAGGCCGACGCAGAAATCCTTGCCGACCGCCTCGCGCACCGCCTGCAGCACCTCGACGCCGAAGCGCAGCCGGTTCTGCAGGCTGCCGCCCCACTCGTCGGTGCGGAAGTTGGTGCGCGGGCTCCAGAACTGGTCGATCAGGTGCTGGTGCGCGGCCGAGATCTCGATGCCGTCCATGCCCGCGTCCTTCACGCGCTTTGCCGCGGCGGCGAAGTCGGCGATGATGCGGCGGATCTCCTCGACCTCGATGATCTTCGCATTGCCGCGGTGCACCGGCTCGCGCACGCCGGACGGCGACATCAGGTGCGGCCAGTGCTCGCCGTGGAACGCCGAGCGGCGGCCCATATGGGTGGCCTGGATCATGATCTTCGCGCCGTGGCGGTGCATCGTCTCCGCCAGCCGCGACAGCGGCTCGACGATCCTGTCCGTGGCAAGGTTCACCGACTTCCACCAGCCCTGGGGGCTGTCGATCGATACCGGGCTGGAGCCGCCGCAGATCGCCAGGCCGACACCGCCCTTCGCTTTTTCTTCGTAGTAGCGGATGTAGCGGTCGCCCGGCAGGCCGTCCGGCTCGGCATACACCTCGGCGTGCGCAGTGCTGACGATCCGGTTGCGCAGCGTCAGCTGGTTGAGCTGCAAGGGTTTAAACAGGTGGGGATAGCGCATCGCAGACGACCTCTGGCGTTCGTATGTCTTTAGTGTTGCGGATGAAATCTGGCTCGGCGGGGGCTTAGCGTCGGCTTAGCGAGGTTCAGTGGGCGATCGCCGACACCTCGAACACGCAATGATCGTGGCCCTCGGCCGCGCACTGCACTTCCTTCGATTGCGCGCGTGGCCCGCCCGTGCCGGCAGGCGCCGTGTCGTTGACCCAGTCCATCGCACCGGCGAACCAGCCGGCGAACATGTAGCAGAGCTTGCCTTCCTTGCCCGGCTGCGCGAGCACGAACGACGAGTGGTGCAACGCGATGCGCGCATGTGCCGTGGCCGGATCGGCTTCGAGCAGGGAGAAGAGGCCCCAGCCGCGCTGCGACAGCCGCTTCAGGTAGTGCTCGTACACGGCCATGCCGGTGAGGCCGTGCAGCTGTGCCTCCTTGTCGCACCAGTGGTAGGCGGACTTGTAGCCTGCCTTGTAGAGGATCTCGGCGTACGTATCGACTCCGAGCGTCTCCTCGACGGCGACGTGGTTGTTGGTGAAGAAATGGCGCGGGACGTACAGCATCGGCAGCGCGTCGGTGGTCCAGACGCCGGTGTCGGGATTGACATCGATCGGCAGTTGCGGTTGCATCGTGGTGGCTCCGTGAGGAAAAATTCGCCGCTTGCGTCTTCGCGCAGGCGCGGCATTGCCCGCGTGCCCGCGCGGCGCGCGGGCACGTCCCGTTGGTAGTGAATCGCTTGAAGAGACGAAAGAGAACCGGCTTGTATCGCGCGGGTTCAGCCGCCCCAGACTTCCTTGAAGACCCGCACCCAGTTCTCGCCCATGATCTTGCGGATGCGCGATGTCTTCCAGCCCGCGCGCTCCATCGCCGCGGTCAGGTTCGGGAATTCGCCGATGGTCCGGATGCCCTCCGGATTGATCACCTTGCCGAAGTTGGTCAGCCGGCGATAGCGGCCCTTGTCGTGCGTCAGCATGTCGAAGAACTCGGTGCTGTAGCCCTGCGTGAAGTCGGTGCCGATGCCGACCCCATCCTCTCCGACCAGGTTCACGACGTAATCGATCGCTTCGATGTAGTCGTCGACGGTCGCGTCAATGCCGCGCTTCAGGAACGGCGCGAACATGGTCACGCCGACGAAGCCGCCGGCATCGGCGATCTCCTTGAGCTGCACGTCGCTCTTGTTGCGCGGATGCTCCTTCAGGCCCGAGGGCAGGCAGTGCGAGTAGCAGACGGGCTTTTTCGAGAAGGCGATCGCTTCGGAGGAGGTCTTGCCGCCGACGTGCGACAGGTCGACCATGATCCCGACGCGGTTCATCTCGGTGATCACTTCGCGGCCGAAGTCGGACAGCCCGCCATCGCGCTCGTAGCAGCCGGTGCCCACCAGGTTCTGCGTGTTGTAGCAGAGCTGCACGACACGCACGCCCATGTCGGCGAACGCTTCGATGTAGCCAAGGTTGTCCTCGAACGCATGCGCGTTCTGGAAGCCGAGGATGACGCCGGTCTTGCCTTCTCGCTTCGCGTTGAGGATGTCGTCGGTGGTGCGCACCAGCGTCAGCAGTTCGCCGTTGTCGCGGATCTGCTTCTTCATCAGTGCGATGTTGTCGACGGTCTTGGTGAAATTCTCCCAGACCGAGACGGTGCAGTTCGCGGCGGTGACGCCACCCTTGCGCATGTCTTCGAACACCGACCGCTCGAACTTCGAGATGTTCAGGCCGTCGATGATGATGCTGTCCTCGTGCAGCGGGCTCATAGGTATTGCTCCAGTCTGGCTTTTTGTACTTCGGCGCTCAGTAGATCGGGAAGCGTTCGCACAGCGCGAAGATCTCGCGCCGCACCCGCTGCTCGGTGGACTGATCCCCTTGCGGGTTCGCGCGCAGCGCCTCGAACACCTCCAGGATCAGCCGCCCGATCTCGCGGAACTCCGCGACGCCGAAGCCGCGCGTGGTGGCGGCCGGCGCGCCCAGGCGGATGCCCGATGTGATCGTCGGCTTCTCGGTGTCAAAAGGAATGCCGTTCTTGTTGCAGGTGATGCCGGCGCGCTCGAGCGCCTGCTCGACCTGTGTCCCCTTGAGCCCCTTGGGGCGCAGGTCGACCAGCAGCAGGTGGTTGTCGGTGCCGCCCGTCACCAGGTCGACGCCTCCCGCCTTCAGCACTTCGCCGAGTGCTTGCGCGTTCGCCAGCACGTTGTCGATGTAGCGCTTGAATTCCGGCTGCAGCGCCTCGCCGAACGCGACCGCCTTGCCCGCGATCACGTGCATCAGCGGGCCGCCCTGCAGGCCCGGGAACACGGCCGAGTTGATCTTCTTGGCGATCTCCTCGTCGTTGGTCAGCACGAAGCCGCCGCGCGGGCCGCGCAGGGTCTTGTGCGTGGTCGACGTGACGACGTGCGCATGCTCGACCGGATTCGGATGGCGGCCCGCGGCGATCACGCCAGCGATGTGCGCCATGTCGACCATCAGCCTGGCGCCGACGCTGTCGGCAATCGCGCGGAAGCGGGCGAAATCCAGCTTGCGCGGGTAGGCGGAGAAGCCGGCAATGATCAGGCTCGGCTTGTGCTCATGCGCGAGCGCTTCGACCTCGTCGTAGTCGATCAGCATGGTGTCGCGGTTCACGCCGTACTGCACCGCGTTGAACCACTTGCCCGACAGGGCGGGCTTGGCGCCATGGGTCAGGTGGCCACCGGCATCGAGCGACATGCCCAGCAGGGTGTCGCCCGGCTTGGCCAGCGCGAGCATCACCGAGCCATTGGCCTGCGCGCCGGAGTGCGGCTGCACGTTGGCGAAGCCGGCGTTGAACAGCTGCTTCACGCGGTCGATGGCGAGCGCTTCGACCTCATCCGCAAACTCGCAGCCGCCGTAGTAGCGCTTGCCCGGGTATCCCTCCGCGTACTTGTTGGTCAGCACCGAGCCTTGCGCCTCGAGCACCGCGCGCGACACGATGTTTTCCGATGCGATCAGCTCGACTTGCGATTGCTGCCGCTCAAGCTCCTTCAGGAGTGCACCGCGCACCCGCGAGTCGCGCTCGGCCAGGGACTGCGAGAAGAAAGACTGGGTGTTCGACATAGAAGATCCGTGACTGATTGAGATGGCTGCCTGACGGGGCGGGAGGCCCGCTGCACCGGGGCTCTCCGGCCTGGTCGGCGCAGCGTTGCCGACGGATCTATTCTTGTCGTTCGGGTTTTATGTCGATTGGTGAATTCAGACGCGTTCTTTTCCATTTCCGCCATTGGCGTCCGTTTTGAACAAGTCGGGCGTGGCGCGCATGCGAGCGCGTGGCCTCTGCCGTTTGCGTGACGCGGTGACATAAGGCTTCCGCACTGCACCTGTGGTTGCGTGGCGAACCGCACCGGCGCGGTGCATCCGCGCAGCTAGGCGAGCTGCCATGCCACGCATCCGGTGCATTTCGGCGCTTGCGGGCATTGCGCCCCTCATTAGTAGGGGTTTCGCCGTATGGCACGTTTGTTGCGCCCGCATTATGAATATCCATAGACGGCGCCGCGGCCTCCCCCAGGCCTGAATGCCCATCAAAATTCCAAGGATCGCCCCCCATGTCCCCCGACCGAACCGCGTCGCTGTCCCACTTCGCGTTCATGCCGCTGCCCAACTACACGATGATTGCGTTCACCAACGCCATCGAGGTGCTGCGGATGGCGAACTACCTCAGCGGGCAGGAGCTGTACCGCTGGTCCGTCATCAGCCCGGAAGGAGGCCCGGTGACGGCGAGTAACGGACTGACGATCGATACCCGTCCGGCCGACAGCATCGGGCGACCGGACATCGTGTTTGTCTGCGGTGGGATCGACGTCCAGCGCTCGACCGGGGCTGACCATCTGTCGACGCTGCGCCGCGCGGCGCGCGAGGGCCTGATGCTCGGCAGCCTGTGCACCGGCACCTATGCCCTGGCCAAGTCAGGCTTGCTCGCCGGCTATGCCTGTGCCATCCACTGGGAGAACATGTCGGCGCTGAAGGAGGAGTTTCCAGACACGCGCTTCCTGAAGGAACTGTTCGTGATCGACCGGGACCGCGTCACCTGCACTGGCGGCGTCGCGCCGCTCGACATGATGCTGTACCTGATCGCCAGCCGAGTCGGCACGGCCCGCGTCACACAGATTGCCGAGCAGTTCATCGTCGAGCATGTGCGCGACACGAGCGCGCAGCAGAAGATGCCGCTGGTCGCGCGGCTGGGGTCGGCGAACAAGTCTCTGTTCGAGGTGATCTCGCTGATGGAGAACAACATCGAGGAGCCACTATCGCGCGAGGAACTCGCAAGGCTGGCGAGCATGTCGCAGCGGCAGCTGCAGCGGCTGTTCCGCGACCATCTCGGGATGACGCCGACGCACTATTACCTGACGCTGCGGCTGCGTCGCGCGCGTGAACTGCTGCTGCAGACCGACATGTCGATCATGCATATCACGATGGCATGCGGCTTCCAGTCCGCATGCCATTTCAGCAAGAGCTACCGCGAGGCGTTCGGGGTCGCGCCGACACGTGAACGCCGGGCACAGTCGGCGCCGCTGGCGAAACTGCCGGCACATGGCAAGGCGCCTCGGTATGCGCCGGTGTTGCACGCGTGAGGCTGCAGGAGCGGCAGCGATTTCCGCCGCGTGCGACGCGCCAATGAAAACGGGCGGCCCGACTGCGGCCGCCCTCAGATTGCTGACAAAGGGAGAATTCCAGATTGTTTGCTCCCCTCTCCCATAAATGGGAGAGGGGAGACAACATTCGCTGCCTTTGACTTTGTCAGCAGCCAAAGGGAGGCCCGACTACGGCCGCCCTTTTTGCGCCTGAGGAACCGCTCAGGCAGCAGCCAGCATGCCGTGCGGATCGATGACGAATTTGCGCGGCGCGCCGCCATCGAACTGCTGGTAGCCCTCCGGCGCCTGGTCCAGTGAAATCACCGAAACATTGACGATTTCCGCGATCGGCAGCCGATTGTGCAGGATGGCCTGCATCAGGTTGCGGTTGTACTTCAGCACGGGCGTCTGGCCAGTATGGAAGGAATGCGACTTGGCCCAGCCAAGGCCGAAGCGGATGCTCAGGCTCCCCCGCTGCGCCGCGGCATCCCTGGCACCCGGGTCATCGGTCACGTAAAGGCCCGGGATGCCGATCGCGCCCGCAGGCCGCGTGATCTCCATCAGCGAATTGAGCACCGTCGCCGGCGCCTCCTCGACGTGGCCCGATGCGCCGTGGCCGTGCGCCTCGAAGCCGACGCAGTCGACCGCGCAATCGATCTCGGGCGTGCCGAGGATGGCGGCGATCTGCTCGCCGAGCGTGGCGTCCCGCGACAGGTCGACGACCTCGAATCCCATCGCCTTGGCGTGGGCAAGGCGCGCGGGGTTCATGTCGCCGACGATGGTGCAGGCCGCGCCGAGCAGGCGTGCCGATGCCGCGGCAGCCATGCCGACCGGGCCCGCTCCGGCGATGTAAACGGTCGAGCCCGGCTTCACGCCGGCAGTCACGGCGCCGTGGTAGCCGGTCGGCAGGATGTCCGACAGGCAGGTAAGGTCGCGGATCTTCGCCAGCGCCTGGTCGCGGTCGGGGAATTTCAGCAGGTTGAAGTCGGCGTACGGCACCATGACGTACTCAGACTGCCCGCCGATCCACCCGCCCATGTCGACGTAGCCGTACGCGCCGCCGGCACGCGACGGATTGACGCTCAGGCATACGCCGGTGTGTTGCTCCTTGCACATCGCGCAGCGCCCGCAGGCGACGTTGAACGGCACCGAAACCAGGTCGCCGATCTTCAGCGTTTCGACGTCGCGGCCGATCTCGATCACCTCGCCGGTGATCTCGTGGCCGAGCACGAGGCCCACCTCTGCGGTGGTGCGGCCGCGCACCATGTGCTGGTCCGACCCGCAGATATTCGTGGTCACGACCTTGAGGATTACGCCGTGGCCGATCGCGCGCCCCGTCGGATCGGCCATTTTCGGATAGTCGATGCTCTGTACCTCGACCTTGCCCGGCCCAAGATATACGACACCCCGGTTGTTGCTCATCGCATTGTCTCCATGTCTCGTTACATGTCTCGTTAGAGCATGCCGCGGCCGCGCAGTCCGGCACCGCATTCGCGGCATGCGTCTTCGAGAGTAGTGCGGGACGCCTTGCAGCTTTGTGCAAAATCCGACGCGTGCTTGAACCTGGCCGACATCGTCCCCGGCCGCACAATCCCACAAGCGGGGCTCTGGCCGTAGGCAGCCAGATCACCGCGGCACTAGGACGATACGGCTTAGAACTTGTGGCGAATCGCGGCCCGGACCAGGACCTGGCTGGACTTCGACGACGAATCGGCCGCGCCGGGTATGTAGGCTTGGTCCAGTGCCGTGCCGGTTTTGTCCCCGCTCACACGCTGGTAGACCCCTTGCAGGTAGACGTCGGTCCGCTTCGAGAAGTTGTAGTCCGCCATCAGGCCGATGCTGTGGACCTTGGGCCTGGCCTCGCCCGACGACGCCTGGAACTTCTCCGTGGTCAGCGTGTAGACCGCACCGGCATAGAACGCCGGCGTGAACTGGTACTTGAAATTGAATTCGAAGTTCTGGAACTTGAGCGCATCCAGCGTGCCGCCGGCCGGCAGGATGGAACCTGAGATGTACGAGGTCGACAGCGGCTGGGTCAGGTTCGTGTTGGAGTAGGCGAAGCCGGCCGTTGCTGCGCCGAACGTGTAGTTGACGCCGGCGCCGAAGATGCGCAGGCGCCTGGCAAGGAAGTTCTGGTCGCCGCCGCTGCTGATGGCGCCGTTGGCAGTGGCCGACGGGTTGTCAGCCTCCAGGTAGGCGGCGGCCAGCAGCAATCCGCCGCTCGCGTACTGCATCCCCGCGCCGTACTGGCGGTTGTTGGCAAAGTTGGTGTCGTTGCTGAAGCTGTAGGTGCCGCCGAACTGGAACCCGCCAAGCGATGGGCTGGTGTACTTGACCGTGTTGTTGACCCGAAACGAGTAGACCATGTTGTCGTTGTCGTAGGGGTGGCCGAACATGTATCCGCCCCAGTTTCCGACGACGGTGGTCGGCGCCAGGTAGTCGATCACCGAGTCATACTGGCGTCCGAGCGTGATAGTGCCCAACTGGTCGTCGGCAAGGCCGACATAGGCTTGCCGGCCGAACAGCACGCCGCCCTGCGCGGCCCTGCCGGTGCTGGCGTTGAAGCCGTTTTCCAGCTGAAACAGCGCCTTGACGCCGCCTCCCAGGTCTTCCGAGCCCTTCAGCCCCCAGCGGCTGCCTTGCGCAAAGCCGCTTTGCATCTCGGTCAGGCGATCTCCGCGGACGTTGTTGGTGTAGTTGATGCCTTCGTCGATGATGCCGTACAGCGTGACGCTGCCTTGAGCAAAGGCGGACGTGGAAAACAACAGGGCGATGGTTGGGCTTAGTGTGGCTTTTTTCATTGGATTTCCTCCTCGTATCGGTGGCGCGCGCCGCCGCCACGCCTATCGGCACGGCAGCGGCGCTGCCTACGAGAGTAGTCCCCAAGGGCACACCGGCTGCATGCAAAACCCGACGCGCGCTTGGCCGGCGCCGCCATCGCGCTGGCAGGCCCTGGCCGCGCTCAGGCCGCCTTGCCGCCGCGGCGCAGGTAGTCGGCGCGCGTCCATTCCAGCTCGACGCCGACGCGCTGCGTGCCCGGCCGGATCTTGGGCTTGTGCACGGCAAGCTTAAGGGTGTCGAGCGCCGGCCATTCGCGGAACGAAAGCTCCGCGATGTCAGCCACCAGCGTCTCCAGCAGGCGCGTGTGCGGCTTGCGCGCGAGATACGCGGCCACGCGCGTGCAATAGCCGTCGTAGTCGATCCACCCGTTCTCTTCGCTCGGCTCGCGCCGGTAGCCAAGGCGCGCGTCCATCACGATCGGCTGCGGCGCGTCATGCTCGTGCGGGTGGATGCCGATGCGCACCGGCACTGTCAACGCATCGACAAACACGCTCCAGCCCCGCCCCCGCAGCTGCGGGGCATCGAGACCACCTCGCCCGTCAAGCCCCGCCAGCGGCTCGCTGAACACCGTGTCGACCGGCTTCATGACAGCAGCGGCGTCGCCGCGTCGAGCAGGATGCGCAAGAAGTAGTCCGCGAAGCTGCGTCGCACCACGATCTCGAAGCGGTCGTCGCCGGTCGGCACGACCACGATCGATGCCTTGAAGTAGTGGCTCTGGGCGCATTGCCCCGCTTTCAGCACACGCGGATGCAGGTCAAGCGGGCAGCCCCGCGCCAGCACGTCGCGCACGCGTGCGCCGCTGAGTCCGACGACGGTGTAGCCGCTGCCGACGTCGACCGCGGCGGAATATGTGCCGGCGATGGCCGGGGCCAGCTTGTCCTCCAGCACGCCGGCCGGCACCGGCCCGTTCGAGCGCACCAGCCACTCGTCCGGGCCCAGCCACAGCACGTCGTACGCGGCGCTGCGCGCGACCGTGTTCGGAGCGGCCGGCGGACAGCAGCCGACCACGCCCTCGAACCCATCGACGAAGGCGGGATCGGCCAGCTCTCCCCGCACCATGACCAGATCGAGGAACGGACGTTCGCGCAACGTGAAGTGCTTCGACGCACGCACGTGCGGTGCCTCCAGCAGGCCGCCCGCGCCGATGAGCGGCGACTCCAGGCGCACGTCACGCGTGCGCGCGTTGGGTACTGGCGCATTGGCCAGCGCCGTAGCAACACCTTGATCATTCCACATTCTGGCGCACCCCTTCGGTATCGTAGAAAACAGGGCTGGAGATCTTCGCGCTCACCCGGCGTCCATCAGCCAGCGGGATCGCGACACTCTCGCCCATCTTGCCCAGCCCGCCCTTCACCACGGCCAGCGCGATCGAGCGCTTCAGGATCGGGCTGTAATAGCTCGACGTCACGTGGCCGATCATCGGCGTCGGTTCGGTCGTCGACACGCGCGTGCCCGGCGCGATGATCTGCGCGCCCTCGGGCAGCACGAACTGCGCGTCGTCGGTCAGCAGGCCGACAAACTGCTTGCGGCCTTCCTTCACGGTGTCAGAGCGCGTCAGCGAGCGCTTGCCGAGGAAATCCTTCGACTTCGCCACCAGCCCGCCCATGCCAAGGTCGTACGGCGTGACCGAGCCGTCGGTATCCTGGCCGACGATGATGTAGCCCTTCTCCGCGCGCAGCACGTGCATGGTCTCGGTGCCGTACGGCGTGATGTCGAACTCGGCGCCGGCGGCCATCAGCGCCTCCCACACCGCGCGGCCGGCGTTCGCGGGCACGTTGACCTCGTAGGCCAGCTCGCCCGAAAAGCTGATGCGCATCACGCGGGCCCTGGCGCCGGCAACGGTGCCGTTGCGGTAGCTCATGAACGGGAAGGCAGCGTTGGCGAAGTCGATATCGGCGCAGACCTTCTGCAGCACCTTGCGGCTCTTCGGCCCGACCACCGCGAACGTCGCCCAGTGATCGGTCACCGAGGACAGGCGGACCTTCATGTCGGGCCACTCGGTCTGCAGCCAGCGCTCGAGCCATGTCAGCACGCGCGCGGCGCCGCCGGTGGTGGTGGTCATCATGAAATGCTGCTCGCCAAGGCGCACCGTCACGCCGTCGTCGAACACCATGCCGTTCTCGTCCAGCATCAGGCCGTAGCGGCACTTGCCCACTTCGAGCTTGCCCCACGGGTTGGTGTACATCCAGTTCAGCAGCGTGACCGCGTCCGGGCCCTGGATGTCGATCTTGCCCAGCGTCGACGCGTCGAGGATGCCCACGCTGTTGCGCACCGCCAGGCATTCGCGCTTCACCGCCGCGTGCAGGTCCTCGCCCCGCTTCGGGAAGTACCAGGGGCGCTTCCAGTTGCCGACGTCCTCGAACAGCGCGCCATTCGCGACGTGCCATTCATGCACGCAGGTCTTGCGCACCGGGTCGAGGAAGTCGCCGACCTCGCGCCCCGCAAACGTGCCGAAGGTGACCGGCGTGTAGTTGGGGCGGAACGTGGTGGTGCCGGTCTCCGGGATCGACTTGCCCAGCGCCTGCGCCAGGATCGCCATGCCGTTGATGTTGCCGAGCTTGCCCTGGTCAGTGCCGAAGCCCATCGCGGTGTAGCGCTTCACGTGCTCGACCGACTCGAAGCCTTCGCGCGCCGCCAGCAGGATGTCCGAGGCCGCGACGTCGTTCTGGAAGTCGACGAACTGCTTGGGCCCGCGCGCGGCGGCCTCGCGGCTGCCGACGAGCCACAGCGGCAGCAGCGCGCCCTCGGCGACAGCGCTGACCTTTGGCGCGGCCGGCTGCTTCGTGGTGGCGAAGCCGGTGCTCCTGGCCGCATCAGCGCCCGCTTCGAGCGCCAGCGGCAACGCTAGCGCGAGGTTGAACTCGCCCGCGGCCGCGCCGATGCTGGTTTCGGCCTGCAGCGACTTGCCCGGCACGAAGCACGTCTTCTCGTCGCTCCACTGCGCCTTGCCGCCCGATTGCGCGAACAGGTGCAGCACCGGGCTCAGGCCGCCCGACATCGCGACGAGATCGCAGGCGATCTTCGACACCTTGCCGCCGACCTTGCCGTTGGCATAGGACGCAACGCTGACGGACGAGACGTGCTTCTTGCCGGCGGCAGCCACCACGACCGCGCCGTTCATCACGTTCACACCCTGCCGCTTCGCCGCCGCGGGCAGCGCGCCGCTGGTCGTGGCACGCGGGTCGACGATGGTCACCTTCGCGCCGCATCCCTTCAGGTCGAGCGCCGCCTGGTAGCCGCGGTCGTTGTTGGTGAACACCACCGCCTCGCGCCCCGGCAGCACGCCGTAGCGGTGAATGTAGGTCGACACCGCCGACGCCATCATCACGCCCGGCAGGTCGTTGTTGCCGAAGACGATGGGACGCTCGTGCGCGCCGGTCGCGAGGATCACGCGCCTGGCGCGGATCTTCCACAGCAGCTCGCGCGAGCCGTGGCGCATCGCTACCGACAGGTGGTCCGTCAGGCGCTGCGTGACAGTGACGAGATTGTGGTCCTGGTAGCCGAAGGCATTGCTGCGCGACAGGATGGTCACGTCCGGCAGCTTGCGCAGCTTGCCCTCGATCTCGGCAACCCACTGCAGCGCGGGCTTGCCGTTGATGTCGGCGCGCCCGGACAGCAGGCTGCCGCCAAGTTCGCACTGGTCGTCGACCAGGATCACGCGCGCACCGGTCACCGCCGCCGCATGCGCGGCGGCGAGGCCGGTGGGCCCGCCGCCGACGATGAGCACGTCGCAGTGGGCGTAGCGCTTGTCGTAGCGGTCGGCATCCAGCGTCGTCGGTGCCTTGCCGAGGCCGGCCGCCTCGCGGATCTTCTCCTCATACCTGGGCCACATCTTGCGCGGCCACATGAAGGTCTTGTAGTAGAAGCCCGCGGGCATGAAGCGCGCGAACTTCTGGTTGACCGCCATGCGGTCGCGCTCCAGATCCGGCTCCGCGTTAACGCTCGCCGCGACGAGGCCCTGGTACAGCTCGATTTCCGTTGCGCGCGCATTCGGGACCGTGTAGGCCCCGCGCTCCAGCTGCACCACGGCATTCGGCTCCGCCACGTCGGCGGTCATGATGCCGCGCGGGCGGTGGTACTTGAAGCTGCGCGCGACGAAGCGCACGCCGTTGGCGAGCAGCGCCGAAGCCAGCGTGTCGCCCTGGAAGCCCTGGTACACGCGCCCGTTGAAGGTGAAGGTCAGCGGCTTGCCGCGATTGATGCGGCCGCCCGTGCCGAGACGGTCTTTCTGGCTCATTGCTTGCCCCTTCCTTGCTGTGCGTTGGCGGCGGGCTGGCCGAAGGTTTCGTAGCCCTTGATGTCATAGCTGACGGTGTCGCGCTCGATCTTGAACCAGCGGCGGCAGCCCTGCGCGTGGAGCCACTGCTCGCGATGCACGCCGCGGGTGTTGGTGCGCATGAACAGGTAGTCGCCCCATTCGCGGTCGGACAGCTTGTCGGTCTCGAGCGGGCGTGCGATGTCGGCTTCGCCGCCGCACGAGAATTCGGATTCGGCGCGCGGGCCGCACCATGGACATTGGATCAGCAACATGTCTTTCTCCTGCTTGCGTTCAGTGCGGTTCAGTGCGCGACGGCGGCGGCGCCGTGCTCGTCGATCAGGTGGCCGGTATAGAAGCGGTCGAGCGAAAAGGGTGCGTTCAGCGCATGCGGCTGGTCGCGCGCGATGGTGTGCGCGTACGCCCACCCCGAGCCAGGCGTCGCCTTGAACCCGCCGGTGCCCCAGCCACAGTTGAAATAGAGACCCTTGACGTCGGTCTTGCTGATGATCGGGCACGCGTCCGGCGATGTATCGACGATGCCGCCCCACTGGCGGTTCATGCGCACACGCGAGAACACCGGGAACATCTCGACGATGGCCTGCAGCGTGCCTTCGATGACCTGGAAGCTGCCGCGCTGGCCAAAGCCGGTGTACTGGTCGATGCCCGCGCCGATCACCAGGTCGCCCTTGTCGGACTGGCTGATGTAGGCGTGCACCGCGTTGGACATGATCACCGAGTTGACCACCGGCTTGATCGGCTCGGACACCAGCGCCTGCAGCGGGTGGCTTTCCAGTGGCAGGCGGATGCCGGCCATGTCGGCAAGCGTGGTGGTATTGCCGGCGGCGACCACCGCCACCTTCTTCGCCTTGATAAAGCCCTTCACCGTCTCGACGCCGACCACCGCGCCGCCGTCGCGGCGGATGCCGGTGACCTGGCAGTTCTGGATGATGTCGACGCCGGCGCGGTCGGCGCCGCGCGCGAAGCCCCAGGCCACGGCATCGTGCCGGGCCACCCCGGCGCGCCGCTGGATCGACGCGCCCAGTACCGGGTAGCGGCTGTTCAGGTTGATGGTGGGCTCGATCTCCTTGACCTGCGCGGGCGTCAGGAACTCGGCGTCGACGCCGTTCAGGCGGTTCGCGTTCACGCGCCGCTCGGTGTCGCGCACGTCCTGCAGCGTGTGCGCCAGGTTCATCACGCCGCGCTGGCTGAACATGACGTTGTAGTTCAGGTCCTGCGACAGCCCCTCCCACAGCTTCATCGCCTTTTCGTAGAGCGCCGCGGATTCGTCCCACAGGTAGTTCGAGCGGACGATCGTGGTGTTCCGTGCGGTGTTGCCGCCGCCGATCCACCCCTTCTCGAGCACGGCGACATTGGTGATGCCGTGCTCCTTTGCCAGGTAGTACGCGGTCGCCAGGCCGTGCCCGCCGCCGCCGACGATGACCACGTCATACTCGCGCCTGGGCTCGGGACTTTTCCACTGCTTCTCCCAGTTCTCGTGGTAGGACAGCCCATTGCGGAACAGACTGAATATCGAATAGCGGCTCATTTCATGCACCCCTTTAGCATTCAATGACGTTCACGGCCAGACCGCCGCGCGACGTCTCCTTGTATTTCGTCTTCATGTCGGCACCGGTCTCGCGCATGGTCTTGATCACCGAGTCGAGCGACACGTAATGCTGGCCGTCGCCCTTGAGCGCCATGCGCGAGGCGTTGAGCGCCTTGATTGCGCCCATAGCGTTGCGCTCGATGCAGGGAATCTGCACCAGCCCGCCAACCGGGTCGCAGGTCATGCCGAGGTTGTGCTCCATGCCGATTTCCGCGGCGTTCTCGACCTGGTCCGGCGTACCGCCCATCACCGCCGCGAGCGCGGCCGCGGCCATCGAGCACGCCACGCCGACCTCGCCCTGGCAGCCGACCTCGGCGCCGGAGATCGACGCCGTTTCCTTGTAGATCATCCCGATCGCGGCCGCGGTCAGCAGGAAATCGACGATGCCATCGTCGTTCGAGCCCGGCACGAACTTCGCGTAGTAGTGGAGCACCGCCGGGATCACGCCGGCCGCGCCGTTGGTCGGCGCGGTGACGACGCGGCCGCCCGCCGCGTTCTCCTCGTTGACGGCCATCGCGTACAGGTTGACCCAGTCGAGCATCGACAGTGGGTCGCGCAGCGATTCCTCGGAGCGCGTGCGCAGGCGGTGGTTGAGCTCGGCCGCGCGGCGCTTCACGCGCATCGGGCCGGGCAGTTCGCCCTCGACCTTGCAGCCGCGTTCGACGCAGGCGGCCATGGTGCGCCAGATCGCCAGCAACCCTTCCCGCACGTCGTCGGCGGGGCGCAGCGCGCATTCATTGCGGAAGATCAGTTCGGCAATCGACAGCCCGCTGTCGCGGCACGCCTGCATCAGCTCGGCGCCGGTGCGGAACGGATACGGCACCTCCGCGGCCGCGCGCACGCCGTTGACACGGTCGCCGTCGCGGTTGACGACGAAGCCGCCGCCAATCGAGTAGTACTCCTTCTCGACCAGCAGCTGCCCCTGCTCGTCGAACGCCTGGAAGCGCATGCCGTTCGGGTGCACCACGCTGCCGGTGCCGCTCATCATCCGGCGGAAAAAGCCGAGGTGCTCCTTCTCGTCGAAGCCGATCTCGTGCTTGCCGAGCAGCAGCACGCGCTTGTCCTTGCGGATCTGCGCCAGCCGCGGCTCGATCAGGTCCGGATCGATCCGGTCGGGCAGCGCCCCTTCCAGGCCAAGCAGCACCGCCTTGTCGGTGCCGTGGCCCTTGCCGGTCGCGCCGAGCGAGCCATACAATTCCGCTCGCACGCGGCGAACGAAGCCGAGCAGGTTCGCATCCTCGAGGTGGGATACGAAGCGGCACGCGGCGATCATCGGGCCGACCGTATGCGAACTCGAGGGTCCGATACCGATCTTGAACAGGTCGAAAACGCTGACATTCATCTGACTGCCTCTCTGCGGGTGCTGGGTTGCTGTCGTTGGAAGCCAGTACATCAGAGCGCAGGATTTGCAGATAGAACAAAACCGGCATCGGCGTGGGATGCCACCGCCAGTCGGCGGTCCGCAGGGGCCCGGATTTCGCTTTGGCGATGATTCGCGTCGCAATTATGCAAGTCCGCTGCAGGCGGATCGGCGACGCTGGCTGTGACGGAGCGCGTTGTTCGACCGCGGGCAAGCCAGGGGCAAGACCGGGGCAAAGCGGCGCGGCGGGAGGCCACAGGGATGCAGTACGCATCACCGGCGTCCGCGTGCCCGACGTGCCCAAGGCGCCCTCGCCCGTGTCGGGCGGGTTCCGGGGTAGCCCGGATGTGCCTGCCCATGCGAGCCTGTCAAGATGGATGCCGCCATGACACCAGATGTTCCCGTTTCTCCCGTCGCCGAGCCCGCGCCCCGGCGCATCCGCTTCGGCATCGTGCTGCTGCCGAACTTCACGCTGACCGCGTTTTCGGGCTTCGTCGACATGCTGCGGCTGTCGGCGGACGATGGCGACTACAGCAAGCCGGTGGGCTGCGTCTGGAGCGTGATCGGCAACACACTCGCGCCGGTGCGCGCAAGCTGCGGAATCCAGGTCGCGCCGTGGGAGACCTTTGACGAAGCGGAGCCATTCGACTACGTGGTCGTCGTCGGCGGGCTGCTCCACTCGGGGCCGCAGGCCGGACCCGAAACACTGGACTTCATCCGCCGCGCGGCGGGCGGCGGCGCGACCATCGTCGGCATCTGCACCGGCGTTTTCACCCTGATGCGCGCGGGCGTGCTCGACGGCTACCGGGCTTGCGTCAGCTGGTTCCACTACTGGGATTTCATCGAGCGCTTCCCGTCGGTGGATCCCGACTTGCTGGTCGCCGACCGGCTGTTCGTGATCGACCGCCGGCGCATCACGTGCTCGGGCGGGCGCGCGTCGATCGACATGGCCGCCGCCATCCTGCTGCGCCACTTCGATCATGCGACCGTGCAGAAGGCGCTGCGGATCCTGCTGGTCGGCGAGATGCAGAAAGGCAACGCGCCGCAGCCGCACCCGCCCGGCCTCGAACCGGCGACGCACCCGAAGGTCAAGCGCGCGATCCTGCTGATGGAGCAGCACGTCGGGCGCGCGCTGCCGCTCGAGGCGCTCGCATGCAAGCTTGACCTGTCGGCGCGCCAGCTCGAGCGCCTGTTCAAGGCACAGACCGGCAAGAGCCCGCAGGTATTCGCCAAGCATGTGCGGCTGCGCACCGCCGCGTGGCTGCTGACCAGCTCGGATCGTACCGTTGCCGACATCGCATTGAGCTGTGGCTTTGCCGACGCCTCGCATCTTGGGCGCGAGTTCCGCAAGCAATTCGGCGTACCGCCCGCGGCCTACCGCGACAAGGGAGCCCCTCCCGCCGAGCCGGTGCTGTCCGACGACGACGCCGGCGCACTGTGCATGCCCGATGATGGCGAAGGCGAAGCTGAAAGTGAAGGTGAAAGTGAAGGTGAAAGCCAGCTTTGATGGCGGCCGTCGGCCAACTTGGGCCAGTTTTCGGACAAGTGCATGCCGGCCCGGCCAATACCCATGCCAGGCCACTTATAGTCTGGCCCCACCAGCTTATCGATAGAACAGACCGATGAAAACACGCGCAGCAGTTGCCTGGGGTGCGGGAAAGCCGCTAACGATCGAAGACGTGGACCTGGACGGCCCGCGCGCCGGGGAAGTGCTGGTGGAAGTGAAGGCTACCGGCATCTGCCATACCGATTACTACACCCTCTCCGGCGCCGATCCTGAAGGCATCTTCCCGGCAATCCTGGGCCATGAAGGCGCCGGCATCGTCACCGACGTCGGCCCCGGCGTGACCTCGCTCAAGCCGGGCGACCACGTGATTCCGCTGTACACGCCGGAATGCCGCCAGTGCAAGTTCTGCCTGTCGCGCAAGACCAACCTGTGCCAGGCGATCCGCGCCACCCA